>JAAVGQ010000090.1 GCA_014800105.1 Bacteroidales bacterium
AAGACCTCGGTTGCGCAGATGATTTATTATTTTTACCCGGGATCTGACCTGCGGATATTCACCTATAATCGATGTCAACAATTCGATACTGTGATCTTTTGTGCAGTCATTAATAAAAATAAATTCTACCCCTTCGGTCATGGTTTGCCCGAAAAGCGAGCGGGCACATCTCTCTATGTACCGCTCGACTCCGTAGATGGGAACAATTACCGATACCTTAATTTCTTCCATAGGCTTTTACCTCGGGGAAATCATGAAGCCACGTCTCGGCAAAGGCTGATAGCTTGCCATAGGTGTTGTCAATATATTCAACGGGCTTATGGAGCAGTACTGACAGAATCATCGCGTGAAGGCGTGTGGTGACGATGCGTGAAAAGGGCCGGAGGAATTCACAACCTTTGCGGGTAAGGGAATCGCGGATGAATCTGTTGCCGCAGAAAGTGATTGCGCTCTCTATTGGCCGCAGGCGCATGCCGTGGCTCCGGAGGTCTCTTGAAATTCGCCTCGCCCTCTTGAGATTGCGTATGATTCGCTTAGTCTTTTCCGGGTTTGGCCAATCGGATGTCACGTCAGCCTCCAGGAGAGTCGTCGGTGCATCCTGATGAAGTTCTTTATCAGAACGGAGCAGATAAAGGTTTTTGCCATCATCGCGATTCCGATAAAGAGATAATTGCCGGGGCTCAATGTAAAATGCCATATCCGGAGCAAGATGGATATGATTACGATTGAAGTGATTTGACAGAATTTCATAGCTCGCTTGATCGCGGGCAAAGAGGTGTAGACCAGAGTGTCGCGCCATCAAATCAGAATCTTTTTCAATTAAGCCTTTATCATGATAACAGATTGACTGTGGAAGCATCACAATTCTATTCTCGGGATAACGGGCAATGATTTCAAGTCTGTTATTCTGAAGTGTCCGCCATAAATCACCAAAATTGCCACCTCCCATCAACAGGATAGTAACATCCTCATCCATGACGGGGAACGGAAAGAAGCCCGCGCCGTAATTCCTAAGGAGTTTGACACCATTTTCATTGAGGAAATCCATCGTGCCTCGCCAGATGAGTATGTCGCCGATGTTATCATAATATGGAGCATCGGCAATAATAACCCGCTCATTTAAGAGTGGCTTGAGCTGCCGCGCTATTATTTGACGAAGCTCTGAAATTTTGTTCTCAAAACACTCCATTTTCCATTTACCATTAAATAAATTAAGCGTCGGACAGAATAAGCCAATCGATTGGTGCGATTCTTGCGCAAGGCTCGCCGTTTAGCCTCAGGCGTCAGCGTTTCATTATTTTCCGCGAGCTTCATGCTTAGGAATTGACGCATTTCCTCGCCCACCCAGTGGCGTCCATCGGTAGTGATGCGGTCGCGCATCTCCAGATATGTTGGAGTAACGAGTTCGGGTATCATCCCTAATGTAAGCCATGAGTGTCCGTTATAACAATGAGCATTTTCACATTTTCCTATCGGGCAAAAAACAATAGGTGACAAAGGATTTTCAAAAAATTTTGTGGGTCTTAAACGGTAACATTGCATAATAGAACCGTTTTCCAGATCAATATATCCACCCCAAAGCCCGTTGTAGCAAAACTCTTTCCGGAGTTCTCCAAAAATCTTCATCTTAAAATCAAACAGCGGAGAATCAAACTGCCCCCACACCTTGATATACTCCTCGCGTGAGAGTGCGGAAAGTATCGGAATCTCGGGTTTGCTGACATCTCGCGCCACCGTGATATGGCAAAGTGCCCCGATGTTTTTGAGACATAATTCCTTAATTTCTTGAATATATGGAATTTCGTCATCGGAAGGAGTCAGTTCCACCGTAAAGGAAATGCCGCTGCGTTCTATGAGGCGGATGTTGGCAAAATATTTATCAAGAAGTCCTTTCGACTTTAACTCCATAAAATGGAAGGAGATTTTAAGCATCAGGTGCTTTTGTAACTCAAGAGGAATCTCTTCTGTCAGCTCTTTGATACGTTTGGTCAGCAATCCGTTTGTAACCAATATTACGTAGTGCCCCTCCTTTAACAATTCATGTGTTAACTCCACTATATATGGAGCTAAAAGAGTCTCACCTTGACCACATAAATTAATAAGACANACCCCTCCCAGGCGATCNCGCGAAAGAGCCTGCCGGATATGCGAAATACTAAAATTAAGNGGGTTAACTTCTGTCGATGCGAGATGATGGTGAGTTATATAGCAATAATTACATTTAAGATTGCACGTTGTCACCGGCACTGAGACATCGAAAAATCTTTTCAGTTTGTCTTTATTCAATGAATGAGAACTTATATTCGGCATCATTAAGCCATTTGACTGTTTCTTTAAATAATCTGCGATTCACTCTATCAGACGCCCGAAGCTTGATTCTTCCTGAGGTACTTCGGCTGTTCATNCTTTCTACTGGNTGCCACAACTTCCAGTTGTGCGCAAAAATCACCAACGTGTCGTTTGCACCAAGACTTTTCAACTGATCCAATATCAGGAAATTATCATCTATTCTCAAGTCGGTTCTTCTGTAAGAAATATCTTTTTTTACGATTGTTCCGCCATTATCTACCACCTTGGACTCTGATGCCGAGAGATTATATGACACGCGATTACTATCGTCGGCGCAAAGAANAGTCCTTACACCGGTCAAGGCATTTAAAAGCGAATCAGGCGCAAAGAAACAGTGGAGNCTTAGCGTAGAGGCGACCATTGACGAATCAGCAAATCGAGCGATGGCCNAATTGACGTTGTCNTATGAATTTTTGAAATCAGCCACTGNGACGAGACTGTCAAACTTGGCGCGCGGGCTGTGGAACCCAATTCTGAGCCAGTCAGCGGATTTTCGGAAGTCATCGCGGAATTTCAGCGGCATCCCGTCAATGCGGAGCTCGCCTTGGCCGTCAGTATATCGCTCAAAAGTATANAGGGTAATTTTTATGCCGTATTCCCGATGTAATTCCTGCAGGAAAGCCATCAGCGGGTGCTGAAAAAGGGAGTCATAATCCTGACTGTAGCGGATGAGGTCAGCAAAGAAATCCACATCGTCAAGGCTCAGGTGNACCNCTCGGCTTCTCTCCTCNTCTTGGTGGCGNNGAGCGNGGCAAGCGCAGAGNGCGCCAAGCAGAAGCAANGCAATNTGAATTANCNGGNTATTACGCATCTNTNTTAGCNGACGGTTTCAGCAGGAATTGGCGGAGAAATTTGCGCTCTTTGGCGTTGAGCCCGATTCCGGCCTCAAGGGTGATTACCATTAATATGGAGGTNGCGATGGTGATTATNGGGTTGACNGTCTGCGCCAATTGCAGATGGTGATAACCACAAAAGAGCAGCNCGCAGATCCCGGCGAGCACCCCTGAGGGAAGGAAGACCGAGCGTAAAATCCCGGAGATGGAAATTTCCGGAATACAGTTTTTTAGNAGCCTGAGCCTGATTAACAGAGCCATGAACGAGAGCANGGCAATTGCAATGAAGACTGATTGCGGAGCTGCCCCCGAGCGCAGAAGCATATAGGCAATCGGGAGGCTGAGAAAGTGGATNGTGCCTATGGTAATTTCATAAGCCTTTACCCGTCCGGAGGCCCTGATGCCGGCAGAAATGCAGTAAGCGAAACAGTCAATCTGTGAGATTATTAATACTAATTTGACAAATACAGGTGTGTAGGCGGGATAGTCTCCAAGCCAGAATCTGAGAATAGGCTCTGTTGCCATCAAAATAGGAAATGTCAATATCAGCAACAGGTAAAAGGAAAATTTACATCCGTATATAATGAGGTGTTCGGTTTGACCGAGATCGTTGGCTGAAAAAGTTTTGGTTATCTGGGGATTAATGGCCGTAGTGAAATTTTGGACAAAACCGTTGATGGCAGTGTTTACCTGGGCTGAAAGACCGTAAGCCGCATTTACCGTCGGCCCGAAGAATAGATTCAACAGAATGTTGCATCCCTGATTTTTTCCGACCCATGAAAGCGTACCTATCGTGCTCCATGACATGAATCCGGTCATGGGGCGTAACAGTTCTTTATCATATGTGGCACGAATAGACCTGCATTCAGGGAAGTGACGACTGCAATATATAAGATTGGCCACGGTCAGAATGGCGACCGCTGCCAAATTGAGAAGTGCATACACCTCAAGTTTATTAGTTACAAGTAAAGTCAGTGATAGCGCGACTGTCAATTTCAACACAACCTCCAGGATGCTCAGTACAGCAAACACTTCCATTCTTTCACGAGCTATAACTACAGCACTTAACGGTGTACGGAGGACTGTAAACACAAAAGAAACTACCGTGCATTGAAACACCCGGTTGGCAGCCGTAAGCTGATCGGGGGGAATCTTCATATAATGATTCAGAAACCACAGGCCGACTGTTTCAGCCAACAGCACTACTATCAGCGACAGGATAACGTGAATGGCTATTGCCGTGCGGAATATCCGGCCCGCTCCCTCCGGATCATCCCTCCCCAGGGCGAAAGATAGAAAGCGAACGGAGGACATAGACATCGCTCCGTTAAGGAACGACAGCGTCACGATTATGCCCCCTACCACACCGTATATACCGTAATCAACTGCACCAAGTTGCCCGAGAACTATACGCGATGTATATAGCGAAACGCCCATAACCAGAAACATCCTGATGTAAAGCATCAGGGTATTCCTGGCAATNAGCGACGTTGACTTCGACTGGTTGAAGAGACTCAAATTGTCACTGATCAGAAGATAACNCCGGCCNTCACGCCTATGAAGTTAAGACCTCCTACATGGCGATATACGTTATATCCNTCGGGAGTNCAGTTCAGTTTCGATTTATAGAAAACACCGATGCGTATGAGNGTGTTCTGCANCGGAATATTACCGCCGGCCTCTATGGTGGGAGAGATGAGACAGCCTGATTTCTTTGCATCCTTTATCACGGCGCCGGCTGATGGACTCCATGTCTTTGCACTCAGAGTCGAATAAAAAACGGGTGAAAAACCTANNAGGCCATAGAAAGAACTCTTGCCGAATGAAAGTCTGCTCCACTCAAGCTGAACCGGGACACCGACCTCAAACATATTGCGTCTATTGCTATATTTGTTGACCTTGTTGGTATAGTCCATTTCCAAAGAGAGACCGCAGTTGATGAAGAGATTGGGATAGATATTCTTTTTCCATACACCCTCGACTCCAAAATCTTTGGAAGTCTGACTATTGGCTCCCGCAAAAGCTGAGACCTGAAATGCATGACCGGGATTATCGATTCCGGCAGCCTGCCCGTGTGCCTTGACTGCTAATAAGCAGAAGGCTGCGATTAGCATTAAAATGCGATGTTTCATTGTTATTGATTGAGTTAATTTATTAGTTGAGAATTTGTATTACGTTGCTGATATTAAAGCATTTCAACATTAATTTTCTCAATATTTAACCTGCCGGCTCCCCTGATACCAATAGGGACAGCCAGCTCTAAATATTTATCATCATAGTTTATAATCTCTCCGGTCAAACCCATCAAAGGGCCTCTTACTACCCTAACTTTATCATTAACCTTAAAAATGTCAGGGTCAAAGGTTACAGAGTAGTCTGACTGTCCCAATATAAACTTGAGTTGGTCAATTTGACTATCAGGAATTACCGCAAGGTTTCTACCCCCCCCCATTTGATACAACGGCTTTATTATCAGTGGATTACTCAGCAATTTGTGTATTTCAGAACTCTCGACTGATACAAATATTACCATAGGAATAACCACAACCTCGACCAACTTCTTTCTATCAGACCACTGTCTTAACTGATATTGGACCGGAAGATAATTTTCAATACCGATGCTGTCAAGGTATGCCCTGACTTTTTTCTCGCTTCTGGGACGGGTGTAAAGGGCTTTCCAAGATTTAGGGCACGCTCCGCGGTCGTCAGTCCCATTAACCGACGAACCAAATCCAGGCTCCATAGACTTCGCCATACCTTATGATGGAAACTATCTCAAAAAAAGACGGTAATTCAAGCGCAAATATAGCAATATTTTTATTTTCCACCAAGAATTCAAATCGATACAACGCATTGAGTGCAATACCATTGACACCATTGGCTATCTTAGCCACATCGTGATGGACTGCCGGGAATTAAATACTACGTCGATTGAGAGAAAAGGGTGGTCTTGAAAAGGATAAAAGCAGCGATTTTGAAATGCTCTCAGTCTATTACCGATTCCACAAAAGAATTTGCAAACTATGCTTTAAAACATTGTTTGTCAACTTGCTACATTCAAAGTTATAACGTACATTTGTTTCCGATAACAGAAAGAAAAAGAGCGCTCAGCTCATTTTAAATAAACAAAATTTTGAACATATGAAACTACAAGTTAAACAAGATACCGAAGGTAAATACGGTTTCGTTGATAGTCATGGACATTGGGTGATTGAGCCCATATTCGAGGAAGCCGATGAATTTGTCGAAAGACTTGCACGTGTGAAATATAAGGGTAATTATGGATTCATCAACCCGGACGGGACATGGGCCATCCAGCCCATTTGGGAAGAGCCTGACTACGCATTTAATGAAGGAGTTGTATGGTTCTATCGTGGAGGCAAATATGGCTTTCTAAATCGGGATGGTAGTATAGCAATCAATCCCATATATGACTCTGTATACTCTTTTAATGAAGGGGTAGCAGTTGTTGAATACAATGGTAAATATGGCGCAATTAATCATGATGGCAGCTGGGCGGTTAAACCTATATTTGACAATATCGAACTCTTTGTCAATGGTATTGCACAAGCTACATTAAATGGATTGATTGGCTTCATCTATCGTAATGGCAGCTGGGCAATCCAACCTAAATACACAAAGCTCCGTGGTTATAAACCCGTTGCCTTGAATAATAAATGGGAACTCATAGAGTCGCATCATTAAAAAATCCATATAATCTAGATCAATGACAAAAGAAGAATTAAAAGAGATCATATTCTCACACACTAATCTTGATACATATCGTAGAGCCTCAATGGAGAGATTTATTGACGAGACTGACGATTTAACCATTGAAAATTTCATGGAGAAATATCAAGATTGGATAAATTCCGGGAAAAACAAAGAAGTTTTTGAACAAGTTCACAGCGAACTGTTGGATGAATATGATGCAAAGATAAAAATCGGAATTAATGCAATTCCCAATCATGATTATACCCCCCGAAACGATCAAGACACTTTAATGAGGTTTAATCTTGACAGCGTCAGATGTAATTCTAC
>JAAVGQ010000032.1 GCA_014800105.1 Bacteroidales bacterium
CCTGCGGGGAGTGTCAGAGTATCACCTTCACATTTCATTGCATTGAACAGAGCCTGATTCTCGAGGTTGAAGTCATAGTGTCCCATACTCAGTGTTGCGGGAACCAATTCTGCAGCATAAGTGTAGCCGTTAGAGAAATTACCCTGTGATGTAAGTCCGTTCCATGTCATTGCCTTCATGTCATAGTCAAGAGCCACATGATAAGAATCGGGAGACTGAACATCGTTACCTGCGAGTTTCACTTTATAAGTGCTCAGTCCGTTTGGCTTGACGTTTACGGTGAGCTTATTTCCTGAGAATTTTGCCGGCTCGATAGTCTTTTCAGTACCGTCAGCAAGCACGGCTGCTGTAATTTCAACAGGGAAAGTAACAGTAGCGGTTGTGTTGTCGCTACCGGTGAGGTCGTAAACACGTACAACATATTCGTCACTGCTTTCAGCTTTTTTCAGTGCCTTGATGGCGATATTGTTGTTGTCGCTTGAGGCAACACTGTATTCCTTGCCAAGTTTACCGTTATGGGCAGTAGTAATGAAAGGTTTGAGAGTCTGGTTGATCAATGCTGATTTATGGAAAGTATTGGCCTGGTCAAGATTGCCCTCATGCGAAACAAGACTGTAAGTAAACTCGTGGTGCCCCCAGTCCTGGTGATCTTGATAAGCATATCCACCACGAGTCTTGGGAGTGTGAAGCAGGGTAAGACGAAGAGTATTGTTGTCAGGCTTATCCCAGCCATATTTTGAATCATTCATGATGGTCACACCATTGGAACCAGACTTGTCAGTAAGATCAGCCCACTGCTGAGCGTATACTTCGAAGGCAGTGGTAATGTTGTTGCCGCGCTTTACTGTTCCGAGTCCAAGATCATAGGTGGCCTCCTCGTTATCTACAGCCAGCGGGAACTCGGTCTTAAGTAGAGCGTCAGTTGATCTCCAGTCCACTACATTATGGAAATCAACGCGGTCAGCCTGTTCGCCTTCATATAGACGGATATCCTGAACAAACTTACTGTCACCATGTGATTTAGTAACACGCAGAGTTTTTCTCAGGGGGCCATCCTCGACAAGCTCTATTGATACATTTTCAGTGATTGATTCGGGCTCGCGGTCAAGAGTCTCCTTGAGGATTTCCCATGCGGGCCATGCAAACGACTCGTTCTTGGTGAACATAGCCAGACGGATTGCTTTACCAGCTTTTACCAGTTCGCGACCGATTTTTTTATCATAAAGTGAAGTAATATCTCCGTTCTTGTCAAGTTTAATGCTGTAGCGTGAGTTGTCGATAGAATTCTGAGCTATTGCATTTGTTTCTTTACCTGTTCCTGACAATTGCACACCATATACAGCGAAACCGTTGGCCGGAACTGAAACCTGAGCGATAACAGCAGCCTGTCCGTTTTCATATCCTGTCACCTGGGCAGGACACTTCTTGCCGTCAGGACCGGTAACCGTAACCTGTGACGGGCGACGAGTGCAAGGGACGTTTATTGTTACGACATTGGTGACATCTGCATCAGCAGGATTGTAGATGACAACAGGAGTTCCTTTTGTACGGGTATCCATCTGAGATGCTACTGCTGAAACCGCGTCGTTAATAACTGTTTCAAAATCTTTGAGCGAAATTAGCTCGTCATTCCATGAGAACTCGTAAGCGCGGGGAATACTTGTGCCGGTGAGGTCATCGTGGAACTGGTGGAAAATAAAGCGCTTCCAGGCATCAGTGAGTCGCCGGGAAGGATAATTCATTCCACCCAGGAGCTCGGCTCCAACGGCAGCGCGCTCGGCAGCGTCAGCGAGAAGCTCGTTATGGCGATTGTAGAGTTTCATGGCAGCCTGTGACGTGTAGCAACCGTTACCGTGAACGTCCATGAGAAGTTCACCTTCGCAAGATGGCAACTCGGGATGTGAGCTGTAGGGCATGAAATCCTTGTNAATCTGATCAGAAGCGGCGCTGATGATTTTCACAGGTCCATTGCCGTTTAAAGAATTCTGTACTGATGCGACTGATGCGATTGTGGGTGCACCACCTGTATCACCGACTCCGTAGTAGCGGGCAACGACATTGAATGGACTCTTTCCTGCAAGGTTTTGTAGCTCCTCGTTGTTGGTAAGGTCCATGTCATTGAATTTTCCATTATAATCGAATCCGTGATACATCATAATAGTTGAGCCGTCAATACCCTTCCACAGACCCACGGTATAAGGATAGCGTGAACCGTCAGGATAGAACGGATGAGTGCGCCAGCCTAACTTCTGGGATGAAAAGCCTATCAGACCACAGTGATTAGCTACCGTAGGAAGTGTGTATGGGAAGCCGAAGCAGTCAGGCAAGAAGATGTCAGTGCTCTCTACGCCAAATTCATTACGGTAGTATTCCTGACCGAGCATGATGTTGCGTATTGCTGATTCAACAGAAGGAACCACAGCATCAGTTGCATCCCAGCTTGCGCCCGAGATGTGCCAGCGACCGTTTTTGATATATTCTTTAAGCAACTCGTATTCACGAGGATAATATTCCTTCATCCAGGCGTATTTAATGCCACCCTCAAAGTTGAATACATAGTCAGGATACTTCTGCAGGAGCTGGAGGTTCTGATTGAGTGTATTCCACACATATTCCTTGATGGTTGTCTGTACATCCCAGTTCCACTGCGTGTCGAGGTGTGCATCGGAAACCATATAGGCTACCGGACCTCCCGTTGTATCAACTTTGGCAGTCTGAGCTGCAGCGGCCGATACTGAAAGTAGTGCGGCTGCAGCCAGTATCGTTACGTTTTTTTTATTCATGATTATGTTAATAATGATTGTTTATTTTTTCATGATTAAAGCGATAGATTATCTGACAATGAAGGCGGAACGGCAGCGTCATTCACGGCACGGCGGTAATTGGGCTTGCTGCTCATCACAAATCGTATATCAGCCCCGTCGCGTATATCGTCATATGTGATATAAGACTTGTCATATTTTTTACCGTTAAGATACATCTCTTTAACATATACGTTCTTTTTGCTCCAGTTGTCGGCAACCACATTGACTTTCTTTCCGTTGCTCATTGTCATTGAGACGCGGGGCAGAGCCGGTGAACCTATGTTATAGATATTGCTTGAAGGAGCTGTAGGATAGAAGCCCATGCAGTTGAAGATATACCATGCTGACATCTGGCCGCAGTCATCGTTTCCACTGAGCGCGTCAGGAGTGTTTCCGTAGAAGCGATCCACAACCTCGCGTACGCGGGCCTGACATTTCCAGGGCTGTTTCAAGTAGTTGTAAAGGTAAGCAACCTGGTGACAAGGTTCATTGCCATGCCAGTAAGCGCCAATGCGACCCCAGATATCGTGAGCCCCGGGAATGTCTTCAGGAAGCTCTACGTTGAAAAGCGAGTCAAGGCGCTGGGTATAAAGCTTGCGACCCACACCGTTGATGTGACCGGCCACGTCATGAGGCACATACCAGGTGTATTGAACCGTAAAGCCTTCTGTTATGTCTCCCCATCCGTTGACTGATCCGGGTCCTTCATAAGCTACGGGAGAGAACGGTGTGCGCCAGTTGCCTTTTGAGTCACGACCACGCATGTAGCCGGTCTCCGGGTCAATGATAGTGCGATAACCGAGTGAACGGTTAATGAAGCGGTCTTTTTCCTCTTCCTTACCCAGCTTTTCGGCGGCCATGGCTATACAATAGTCGTCAAAGGCATATTCAAGTGTTTTTGAAACTGATTCCTTTTCCTTATCAAAAGGAACGAAGCCGTTTGCTACATAGTCGGGGAGACAGTCATAGTTGGGATTATCAGCTGTTTGTACCATGGCTTTGAAAGCTCGTTCGCGGTCAAAACCGGGGATATCCTTTACTATCATGTCGGCCAACACTGAGACTGCATGATATCCTATCATACACCAGGTCTCGTTACCGTAGAATGACCAGATCGGTAACATATTTTCCACGCTCTGGTCGTAATGGGCGAGCATTGAATTGGCTATATCAGCCTGAACATCCTGTTGGACAAGGTTGAACAACGGGTGAAGTGCACGATAAGTGTCCCACAGTGAGAAAACCGTGAGATTTTTGAAGCCTTCAGCCTTATGGATATTCTTGTCAAGACCACGATAACTACCATCAGCATCCTGGAAAATGAACGGGTGAAGGAAAGCATGGTAAACTGACGTGTAAAATGTCTCTTTCTGGTCCTTATCTCCATCGATATCGAATTTGGCAAGTTGGTCGTTCCACTCCTTCTCTCCCTTGGCACGAAGTTCATCGAAACTTACACCCTCGGTCTCTTTAAGATTGTCAAGAGCTCCCTGAGCACTAACGCCTGAAACAGCTGTGCGCACCTGCACCTGGTCGCCATCCTGTGTCTTGAAACGAAGGGCGAGTTTAACATTCTTTCCGTAAGTCTCCCTGTCGCTGCGAAAACGGTTGGTGTTGTAGATTACCGGTTTATCATCCATGTAGATGCGCACATCCTCGAGCGGTTTTGAGAATGTGGCCGCAAAGTATACGTGACGTTCGGGTCCCCAGCCATTCACGAGTTTGTAACCGGTGATGGTGGAGTCGTTCTCGATGCGCAGGTTGGCCCACTCACATTTGTGACGTAACGTGTGATTGAGGTCAAGGAGCACCCAGGCGCTGTCAGCCTGAGGATAGGTGAAACGTAGTATGCCCGAGCGTTTTCCGGCTGTCATTTCGGCGCGGGTACCGTAATCGCTGAGTCCCAGAGCGTAATAGACAGGCTTGGCAATCTCGTCATCATGGCTGTAGCGTGAGCGGTAACCATTGTCAGGATCTTCGTGTGTACCGGGATTGAGATGAAGTTCTCCTGTGCCGGGCATGAACAGGAAGTCACCGAGATCAGGAATACCTGTGCCACTGAGGTGGGTGAGGCTGAAACCTAACACCGTGGGATGATCATACTTGTATCCGGCTGCAGTATCGTAGTCATCATAGTCGGTATCCGGGCTAATCTGTATACCGCCAAAAGGCGTTTGCGCGCCGGGATAGACATTTCCAAAACCGGCGGTACCTATGAGCGGATTAACATACTTAGTGAGATCCTCAGCGTCGTTTGACGCAATTGTCCCGGCAACGCAAGGGAGCGAGACCAGGACAAGAGATATTGAGATGCAAATTGATGATTTCATTATTTCAATCTTCAGAATGTATGATTTTCAAGGTTATCGCTGCCTGATTGAGTTTATTCACCACCCACAGCTTCCATGTATTCGTTCCACAGGTTCTCGACTGAGTTTTTCTCGTCACGGCCGAGGATGTGGTACATTGCTTCATCCCATGACCATGGAATGACCTCAAGGGCTGAACGGTTGAACTTGCGTATGAAGTCCTTGTCCTTATTCTGTGCGAGCCAATAGAGGAAATAACCGGTCGTGCGGTAACCGCTGTTCCAGTTTCCACCGCGGGGACGGTCCTTTGAGGCGAAATCCTGCTCGAAACATCCGCACGCCACGCGCACTGCGTCAGCGGTTCCCTCGATAAATGCCCAGTAAGGACTCTTGCCGTCATAGTGTCCGCAACCCTTTGGCTCGAGTTGGAATGCATGGGTGAGCTCGTGATAGATTACGCCGCGTGTCTCGTAGTCTACACGAGCCGTGTCATTGTCAGTAAAGCTCTTCTCAATCCAGTCAGTGCTGTAATCGATGCGCACATTATCGCCTCCCCCGCTCTTATAGGAGACTCCGTCAAAGTTGCGCACCACGTAATCAATTACATGAATGTCAGGAATACTGTCGGCAGGTGAGAAATAGAGAGTCTGGATTACACGGCGAGCATTATCAGTGATATAACTATCAGGATCAGTAATGATTGCCTGGTAAATGCGGGCTCCTTCAGTCTCGGGTGACTCGATTCGGAAATCGATTTTACCCGGGTCATAGTGCCGCCACTGTCGTTCAATCGTGATGGGTGCGTGATATTCATCTGCTGGTAGAGCAGCTGTTGCTGTAAAGCTGATAGAAGCGAGCAGTATGGTATTTAAAATTTTCATATTCAAAGTGATGATTTTAGAGTTTTTAGAGTAAGGTGTCGGAGAGTGAGTAAGGCTTGGTTTCGGGCTTGATGCAACGCGATTTGTTAGGCTTGTCAGTCATGACAAACTCAAGCGTTCCACCGTTCATGATGTCGTCATGGGTGATATAAGCCTTGTCATAGCGGTTTCCGTTGAGGCGCACCTCCTTGACATAGCGGTTCTTGTCACTGACATTAGACGCCTTGACTTCAAGAGTGTTGCCATTGGCAAGGCTAAGTGACGCATAAGGCAAGTAAGGAGCGGAGAGAACATACTGGTCAGTACCGGGACACACGGGATAGAAGCCGAGCGTCGAGAATACNTACCAGGCCGACATCTGACCGCAGTCATCGTTNCCNCANAGACCCTCAATGTCGTTCTTGTACATGTTGTTCATAATCTCGCGCACCCAGTACTGGCTCTTCCATGGCTGTGAAGTCCAGGCATAGAGATAAGGAATGTGGTGGCTCGGTTCGTTGCCGTGAACGTAGCAGCCTATGAGGCCCTCCTTGGTAACATCCTCAGTCTCGGCATACGCTTCCTCGGGGAACTCAGTTGTGAACAGGCGGTCGATGTTAGCAATGAAAGCACGGTCGCCACCCATCGCTTTCATCAGCCCCTTGATGTCGTGAGGAACAAAAAAGGCGTAGTTCATAGCATTGCCCTCAAGATAGCCTTCGCCCGAGGTCTTGATGAAGTCGACCTCCTTCTTCCACGTACCGTCAGAATATTTGGGACGTGAGAAAGCGATTTCAGGATCAAACACGTTGAGGTAGTTGAGCGCGCGCCGGCGGTATCGCTCCGCATTCTCCATGTCACCGTTGCGCAAGGCCTGCATGTAGATACACCAGTCATCGTAAGAATACTCGAGTGTTACTGACACTGCGCTACCATTCTTGTCGAAAGGCACGTAACCGAGATTCAGATAGTCAGCCATTCCCTCATAGTAGGGCAAGTTAGCGCTGCGGTCCATCGCCTCGTAGAGTTTGGCTCCGTCAAGATCAGCATGCTTGCCAAACGCGTCGGAGAGCACCGATACACCGTGATAACCTATCATGCACCAGTTTTCATTACCCATGTGGGACCATACGGGAAGAACATGGTGGGCGCTTTGCTCATAATGTTTTACCATCGAAGCAACCATGTCACGGGCTCGGTCAGGGAACAGGACGTTCATGAGTGGGTGCTCGGCACGGAATGTATCCCATATTGAGAACACCGTGTAGTTAGTAAAATCATCAGCCTTGTGGATATTGTGATCGAGACCACGGTAGCTGCCGTCAACATCCATGTAGACTGAGGGGTTAATCATCGTGTGATAGAGCGAAGTGTATAACATCGCGAGCTGGTCATCATTGCCTTTAGCGTCAATGATTGAAAGCTTGTCGTTCCAGTCGCTACGAGTCTCGGCCGCAATCTGGTCGAAGTTCTTCCCGAGAGCCTCGGCCTCAAGATTAGCAAGCGCTCCGGCAGTGCTTACGCCTGACAGTGCGACCTTCACCTCAATCTCGCGAGATTCGGGGACATCAAAGTTGAAGAAAGCCACGACTTTACGGCCCGCCATTTCCGGGAAATTCTCGTTTATGCGGAACTTGCGCAGGAATCCTGAGTAAAGCGGTTTCTTGCGGTCCTGATAACCATAAGACGCAACGGGCTCAGAGAACTTCATGGCAAAGTAAGTGTAGTTAGTTGTAGCCCAGCCGTTGGTAATGCGGTAACCGGTAACGGTATAAGGATCCTCAACACGCAGGTAACTCCACAGCGTCTTGCCGTCATAATTGTAAATGGCGTGCTCCATATCAAGGATAATAGATGTGCTGTCAGCCCCGGGAGCATACGTGTAGCGGTGAACACCAACACGTGGAGTAGCAGTGAGCTCAGCCTTGATACCATAGTCATCAAGGTTAACCGAGTAATAGCCGGGGCGGGAAACCTCGGTGTCATGAGAGAACGCCGAGCGGTAACCGTCATGGTGTTCATGAGCGGTGCCGGGACTCAGCTTAAGCTCGCCGGTAGTGGGCATGATGAGAAAGTCGCCCAGGTCTGAGTGACCGGTCCCGCTGAGGTGAGTGTGACTGAAACCCACGATGGTGGAGTCAGCATGCTGGTAACCGGCACAGTATTCATAGGCGCGTCCCTGATAACGACCTTCAATATTGTGAGGGATATTTTCAGTATCAGGACTCAGTTGCACGATGCCGAAGGGAGCGCAGGCACCCGGGAATGTGTGCCCCATCTTGGTCGTGCCGATAATTGGATTGACGTAATCCACCGGCTCAATCGCCCCTGCCGTGATGCCTGACGCGAGAGCCATAAAAGTTAACGCAGTATGTCTGAATTGCATGATTGGTTGATTATGAAGATGGCCGGTAACTGGTGTTCGACAGCTACCAGCCATCCGGCTGTTAATAGGTTTATTGATTACTTCTCGTTTGACATTGAGTAAGGACGATCCTCAGCCTTCGTGCCACGTGCTGTGTTGGGTTTATCATCCATCTCTACATCAATGCGTGCACCGTTCAGGAGCGTATTGTAGTCGATATAGTTCTTGGTATATTCCTTGCCGTCAATCTTCATGGACTTCATGTAAGGAGTTTCAGCGGTATTATTGGGTGCTGAAATCTCAACTTTCTTGCCGTTGGGCATATTCATGGTAGCTTTCTTGAAGAGAGGCGCACCGAGAATATATTGGTCAGAAGCGGGACACACGGGATAGAAACCGAGCGCCGAGAATACATACCATGCTGAAGTCTGGCCGTTATCCTCGTCACCACAATAGCCATCGGGAGTGGGCAGATACATGCGGTCCATTGTCTCGCGGGCCCATTTCTGGGTCTTCCAGGGCTCGCCGGCATAACCATAGAGGTAAATCATGTGCTGGATGGGCTGGTTGCCGTGGGCATAGTTACCCATGTTGGCAATCTCCATCTCGCGGATCTCATGGATTGTGCCACCGTAGTAGCTGTCATCAAACACCGGGGGAAGTGTAAAAACGGTGTCAAGCTGAGCCACAAATTCCTTGTCACCACCCATCAGGTCAATCAGTCCCTGAACATCGTGGAACACTGACCACGTGTAGTGCAGCGAGTTTCCTTCAGTGAACGCATCACCCCACTTGAAGGGGCTGAAGGGTTCCTGGAATGATCCGTCCTCGTTCTTGCCTCGCATCAGGTTATTGGACTTGTCAAATACGTTCTTATAGTTGTTGGCACGGTCACGATAGAGCTTTATTTCCTTGGCGGGACGTCCCAGCTTTTTAGCAATCTGGTAGATGCACCAGTCGTCGTAAGCGTATTCGAGCGTGCGGGCAACGTTCTCATTAATACCCACATTGTAGGGAACATATCCGAGCTTGTTATAGTATTCATATCCTTCACGGCCTGATGATCTCACAGTGGGATGAACATGGTTGGCTCCGTAAAGCATTCCCTCATACATCTCAGGAACATTCTTCTCGTCAACAAGTCCCTTGAGAATACCGTCAGCTACCACTGAAGCACTATTGTTACCTACCATGCAACCGCGGTGACCGGGGCTTGACCACTCAGGATAGAAACCGCTCTCACGGTAGAAATTCAACCAACCGTCCTGCATCTTGGCGCCCTCCTCAGGCCACATGAGGTTTACAAGGGGGAACAGAGCGCGGAAGGTATCCCAGAAACCGGTACCGGTATAGAGATATCCGGGCTCGACCTTGTCAGTTGACGGGCTATAGTGCACCGTATTGCCATTGGCATCGATTTCGTGCATCTTGTGAGGGAAAAGCACTGTGCGATAGAGGCAGGAGTAGAATGTGCGCAAGCGGTCCTTGTCATCATCCTCCACCTCGATTGCACCGAGAACCTCGTTCCAGTTGTCTTTAGCTTCTTTCTTAACCTGGTCAAAGGTTTTGTTGCCGATTTCCTTCATGTTGAGCTCAGCCTGGTCAAGACTGATGAATGAAGTTGCAACCTTGGCACCAATTTTCTCGCCACGCTTGGTCTTGAAACCAACAACGGCACCTACATGATTATCCTGGAGTTCAAGCTTCCCTTCCTGAACCTCATTACCGTTCAACCACGTCATCTCGGTATCGAAAGGCTTGTCAAATTCCACAATGAAATAGTTGCGGAAGTTCTCGCCCACTCCACCACTGTTGCGGGTTGAGTAACCCACCACGCGTTTCTGCTCAGGGATAACCTTAATCCATGAACCGCGGTCATAGCTGTCAATTACCACATAACTCTGGTCTTCCTCAGGGAAAGTAAACTGAAAGTAAGCACAACGGTCAGTGGGCGTGATTTCAGTAGTCACGTCGTATTCTGACAGATAGACCTTATAATAATAAGGCGTAGCTTCCTCTGATTTATGAGAAAACCAGCTTGCACGGCTATTCTCGTCAATCTTGAGCTCGCGCGTAACGGGCATTATTGAGAATTGACCAAAGTCGTTAATCCAGGGACTGGGACGGTGAGTCTGCTTAAAGCCACGAATC
The DNA here is from genome assembly GCA_014800105.1 of Bacteroidales bacterium. Lineage (GTDB taxonomy): Bacteria > Bacteroidota > Bacteroidia > Bacteroidales > Muribaculaceae > JAAVFS01. Next base: position 10,490 of record JAAVGQ010000032.1, read on the forward strand.
TTGTCTGAATTATAGGTATATGACCAGCCGTCACCCATCTTGCCCGTCTGTGGAATCCACTGATTCATACCCCAGGGCACAGCGATTGATGGTACAGTATTACCATTGGAAAGTGATACCTTTGAATCAGTACCCATGAGCGTATTGACGTAGTCAACAGGGGTAACGTCGGCGGCCGGTACACTTGACGCAAATAACAGGAACGCGCACGATGCGAGAAGTGATTTTCCCTTATTTTTCATTGTTGTGTAATGATGATTGAAATTAATGTGATACTTTCTGACAAAATTAATCATAATGAGTGATTTTCACAATGCTTTAACATTATTTGTTTATTTCTATCGGCCATAATCAAAACTTATGTCATTCATGTTTCTCTATTTCGCAAAAAAAAGATATATTTGTATTTGGAATCAATTATTGAAGTTAATGGGAATTCTATTACCACCTGAGTATATTGAGCAGCTGTCACCGCTGGTGAAGCCTTTGTTCTTGAAATGGGCGACCTATCTTCACGAGAAGGTTGACTTCAACATGCCTGACAGTGTTTTCCATGCCGCTCCTCACTGCGAGAGAGTCCTGCTCTACTCCCTCCTCCTCGGTGAACAGATATTGGGTGACAATCCCGCTGCGCTGGAGGCTCTCGCCCATGCCTCGATTTTCCATGATACGCGCCGGCTTGATGATTACCTTGACACCGGTCATGGAGCCCGCGGGGCTGTACATTATGAACAGCAGTGCCGTGAAGATTCCTCGCTCAAGTTCCACCCTGAATCAGTCTACCTCATGCGCTATCATGACCTTGATGACGAGATTGGAATNAAAGCGATAAGCAGTCACTTCAGTCAGGGNAANGAACTTCCTCTCANTTTATACAGTATCTTCAAGGACGCTGACGCTCTTGANNGNTGGCGCCTGGGGTCCAGAGGTCTTGACCCACGCTACCTGCGCACTAAGGAAGCCCGTCAAATGACCGAATTTTCACGGAACATTGTTAAAATCACCACCCCTCCTGCTGTTCAGCGTGAAATTGATGAAATCATCAACAAGTTCCTTGACGAGATTGAAAACAACCCTGATTTTAAGGGATAATCATCTTTTTAACCACTCAATCATCACATTATTTCAACGTGAAACATATTGCAATTTTTGCATCGGGTAACGGCTCGAACGCTGAAAACATAATTACTTTCTTCCAAGAAAACCCTGGCCTCGCCGAGGTCTCCCTNGTGATATGCAACAAACCGGAGGCCGGAGTAATTGCACGCGCCACCCGTCTCGGAGTTCCGGTTAAAGTCCTTCCCGCCGCTGAGATTCGTAACCCTGAGATTATCCTCCCCANCCTGGAAGAACATTCCATCGACATGATTGTCCTCGCCGGATTCCTGCTCATGATTCCCTCTTTCATTACTGAGAAATATGAAGGTCACATCGTTAATATCCATCCTTCCCTGCTCCCGGCTTACGGGGGCAAAGGCATGTATGGCCGTTATGTTCACGAAGCAGTAATCGCTGCTGGAGAAAAGAAAACAGGAATCACCATCCACGCCGTGACTGAAAAGTATGACGAGGGCGCTATCATTTTCCAAGCATCAATTGACGTTCTCCCTGACGATACACCGGCTACCCTCGAGGCTCGCATCCATAATCTTGAACGAGAGCACTTTCCCCGCATAATAGCCGGCCTCATCAATAATACCATCAAAAATTTTTCCCATGAAAAGTGAAATAAGGCACCGTCGGCTCAATGCTTTCTTCAAAAGCAAAGTTCTCAACTCGCTGATGATACTAATAGTTGAGAGTTTACTGCTTATGCGCTATTTTGACTCAATCNTAATTCCGGGAATATGCTGCGGTATATGCCTCCTGTGCTTCATCGGTTACTCACTATGGCTGTGGATAAAGAAACCTNAAAGCATCGTAATCAATGATTGGTTGTCAAATATTACCGGATATTTTACTCTTTACTTCCTTATTATATTGGCGATCAATAACCCCGGTGTATGGTGGTATATCTTCCCNTCAGCTGTAGCTGTAATTATATTCTTTGTAACCCTCGNCACTAAACATGATGAAAATTACGATATCTGATAAATTNCAACGACTTCCNATGAAAACTAAAATTCTTCAACTTCTCGTCCTCATCGCTGTTGCTTTCAGCGCCAATGCTCAGTATCTTATCCACCCTTGGCAGGATAAAACGGTTGCCTACTTTGGTGATTCGATTACCGACCCCAATAATCCTGCCGCCGACCACAAATTCTGGAATTACCTTCAGGACTGGCTNGGCATCAAACCATACGTNTATGCCGTGAGTGGTCGCGAATGGAATGACATACCACACCAGACTGACCAACTNAAACAGGAACATGGCGACGATGTTGATGCTATAATCATTTTCATCGGNACAAACGACTATAACAACGCCGTCCCCCTGGGGCAATGGTACTNCGAGAAGGCTGAACCAATTGAGTNTGGTCTCGGCTACGAAAAGCGCCCGGAAATTCGCAAACGTCGTTCTNTCGCAATGGATCCNGANACCTATTGCGGGCGCATAAATATCGCACTCGATTCGTTGAAACGTACTTACCCGACAAAGCAGATTGTCCTTCTCACNCCCATACATCGTAGCGGATACTATCTGAATAACTACAACTGGCAGATACCTGAGGACTACGCTAACCGATGTGGCGAATACCTTGACTCATACGTCGATGCCGTGATTGAAGCAGGCAAAATATGGTCAATTCCCGTCATCGANCTCAACCAGCTGTGCGGACTCTACCCCATGCACGACGAGCACNCCCNATACTTTGCCAANCCCGAGACCGACCGNCTNCACCCAAANAACCTCGGNCACGAGCGCATNGCCCGNACCCTCTACTACCAGCTCCTCACCCTCCCCTGCACTTTCTAACCCGCCATAACCGNCCCAGTACATCAACGTAGCAGTGACTTACTCGACGTTTCAATCAAAACAATTCTGAGTGCGTGCCGAATCTGATAAGTTTTATGATATCAGACTCCTCATCCCACCATATAAGCAGGGTATCACTTTCGACATGGCACTCCATGTGTCCGCGATAATTACCCGTTAGCAAGTGCTGGCTCAAGAATCTTAAGTTCAAGAGCTGACTCAATTTTTGAAATGGTTTCAATGGAAAGGTTCTCAGTTCCTTTCAATACTCTCGAAACATATTGCTGAGAACAACCCATACGTTCAGCCAAGGATTTCTGCGTTAACCCAAGCTCCTCCATTTTGTCAAGCATCATCATAGCGATTCGCTGCGAATATCTAAGCCACGACTTATTTGCATTA
>JAAVGQ010000091.1 GCA_014800105.1 Bacteroidales bacterium
TCTTGGAGTAGACCGTTCCATGCACTGTGATGTTTTGTGCCTGTGCGCAAACGAAAGCCATGAAGGCAATGAGCGCAGTAAGGAGTGATCTTTTCATGATTTAGTTTTGGGTTGGTTTATTTTTCTGCCACAAAACTACAGCGGTAATTAGAATAAAATCAGAAGTTTTGTTTCATTGGGTATCAATTTCCGTTCATGTACCCATTTTTTATATATAATGCAACAATTTTTTCAGTGAGAGGTGATATGGTCTGTGGGAAGGCAACCACCCGAAGACAAACGGTCAACCTATAACGAGGATATTATAGGCTCCACGGATATTAGCTTTTGGTAGGGAGGGTGATATATCACGTCAGCAAGCTGGTGATTATAATATTTGTCACAGGATGTCTGCGGACGCGAAATTTCGCGTCCCTACAAATGGCAATATTCAAACTATGATCTTCCGTACTCCTGCGGGCACCGGGATTCGAGCGGGGTTTCGTGGTAGCGGTCGCGATAGCATTTACCAAAGTAGGCGGGGGTTGAGAAACCCACTTCATAGGCTATCTCTGAGACGCTTTTCTCAGTAGAGATGAGCAGGTTGCGGGCTTTAGCCAGGCGCATGTTTCTCAACAGTTCGACGGGAGAATAGCCGGTGAGGGCTTTTAGTTTACGATAGAACTGTGTGCGCCCGAGTCCCATCTTGCCGGCGATACCATCGACACTAAGTTCAGGGTCAGACATTTCGCGCTCCACGATTGCGCAGAAACGGGTATAGAACTCACTGTCAATCTCCCCTACCCGAGCGTCAACCTTGGCTGCTGTTGCCAATTCCTCGACATCACTTCCCTTTGACTCAGGTTTAACTACGGGCCACACTGACTTGATGCGGCGGCGGTTTTCTATGAGGGAACGGCAACGGGCCAGCAATACCTTGGCGTTAAATGGTTTCGATAGATATGCGTCAGCCCCGCAGTCATAGCCCTGAATCCTCTGCTCGTCCATAGTGCAGGCTGTGAGCATCAGCACGGGAATGTGAGATGTGCTTTGCTCTTCCTTGAGTTTACGGCAACATTCAAGGCCATCCATCACGGGCATCATCACGTCACATATAATAAGATCAGGGATATAACGCGATGCCATCTTGAGACCCGCCTGGCCGTTGGATGCCGTCAAAACAAGATAATCATCCTTGAGGAGAGTGTTGATAAGCGCACGAATATCAGCATTATCGTCAATCACCAGAACGGTTGTTTTATCACGGTCAACTTTCTCAGGTTCAATGAATACTTCCTGAAGCTCAAGGTTCACTTCCTCAGATGTAATCGTTGATGTCGTATTCACAATTTCCCCCTCGATGTGTCTCACGGGGAGTTTCACGATAAATGTTGAACCTTTATCGATCTGACTCTCAGCTTCGATTGAGCCTCCGTGGAGGTCAATGAATGCCTTGGCAAGCGAGAGTCCTATGCCTGACCCGTTGGGGTGAACCTTGTCAACCTGGAAGAATCGCTCGAAAATGTGTGAGAGATCCTCGGCACTGATTCCCTTGCCGGTATCTTCAACAGTGATTTTTATCGTGTCATCCACGCGGCTTATTGAAACGGATATTTTACCGCCGCTGCGGGTGTACTTGAATGCATTTGAAATAAGATTAAACATCACACGCTCAACCTTTTCAATATCTACGGCAAGAATGAAATCCTTTGACTCGGGAATGTGGTAGGTAAACGTCAGTCCACGGTCAACCGCGATAGTGCGGAATGATGCACACCACTCGCGCAGCATGCGCCCGAGATTAACCTCATCAAGATTGAGCGAGAGCTTGCCGTTCTCGTATTTCCTGAAGTCAAGTATCTGGTTGATAAGGCGCATCAGTATCTTTACATTTTTGCTCGCGAGGGAAATCATCTCATGTTGATCATCCGTGAGATTGTGGGCATCCTTGAGGTGGTCGACGGGACCGGCTATAAGCGTGAGCGGGCTGCGAAGGTCATGAGACACATTAGTAAAGAACATCAGTTTTGACTGGGTTGCTTCATTAAGTTGCTCGTTAAGAGCGACCACCCGGTCTCGCTGTTCCTGTAGCATCTTGTTTTGCCGCGCAAGGCTCATCTGGTGCTGTTTTCTTACCCAGAAGGCCCTTAGCATCGCGAAAATGAGCACGAAAAGCAAAAGAAGTATCACGACTGATGCATACAGGATGGTTGACTGCGTGGAATGCCGCATCCAGTACTCATCCACGCGGTCCTTGAGCCAGTTGATTTTTTCAGTTTCCTCNTGTAACTGCTGGAGCTGCAACATTATAATATCAGCATTCGAGCGGTCGACCACTGATGATGCCGGGAGAGCAATATATTTATCATAATCTTCCCCCTTGAGGATTCCCAGCGCTGTGCGCACGAGGGCACCACCCTCGGTGGGGTACAGAAGCGTTGCATCTATCACGCTGTCAATTACAGCTTTGATTCCAATCTCAGGCGCGGCATCCATTCCTATAATCTTNATATCACCGCGTCCACGTTTCTCGGCAGCCTCGGCCGCAGCAATAGCCATGCGGTCATTGTGGGCATAGATAAGATTTGCGTCAGGATAGCTATCAAGGAGCGAATCGATTACCTCAGCAGCGCCCTCGGCTGTCCAGTTACCGTCAGCGCCACCCAGTATCGTGACCCCGGGGTCAACGTCAGCCACATCCTGAAAACCTTGATGACGGCCAAGCGCCGGGGTTGAACCCATGCGACCATAGATTTCAATCACACGGCAATCACCGGGGACCAAGGTTTTTGCCACCTCGGCGGCAACTTGACCCATAACTCGGTTATCGGCACCCTGATAAGCAGTATAAGCGTCGCCGTGAACCTTACGGTCGAAAATAAGCACAGGGATTCCTGACTCATACACCTCTGTAATGACGGGCGTTAGTGCATCAGCTTCGTTAGGTGCCACTACAATAATGTCGAAACCGTTTTCAGCGAAATAACGTATGTCTGAAATCTGCTTCTCGTTACTATCGTCGGCCGAGCGTATTTCAACATTCACATCATCGTGGAAAACAAGCTCGCGATAAATTTCTCCGTTCATCTTAGCTCGCCAGTCATCATCGCTACATTGAGAGACACCTATGAGGTAAGTTTTCTCCTGTTTGCACCCGGCAGGCAGAAGCACCAGCACACATGTGATTATCGGGAGAAGAAGTCGGGATAAAAAATGTCTATTGACGTTTTCCATGGTATACCGCATTGATTTTCACGGGCAAATATAAGTATTAAATTTGATTAATGGTATATCAAAATAAGATTTGTACACTAATTTTTATATTCGATGCAACAAATATTATATTCAAGGAATTAATATTATCGTAGATTTGCGATGCAAACCGACAAATCGTAAATCTCATGAAATACTTTCAGAAAATTTCAGTAACACTATTAATCTTAGCATCATCAGGACTCATGTCAATTAACGCAGCTGATGGAATCGAGGTGAGTCACCTAGGTGTAAACAATACCCTCGTACACATTACCGGCGACGGCCGTTATCTTCTCCTCCCCGTGGAGGAAGGTGTTGAGGATGCCAAGGTCGACATTCTTCTCGACGGCAAACCCGAAACCTCAATCTACGTGCGCCTTGCCCGAAACAAGGTGGACTACTTTGTCCCCTTTGACCTCTCACGTTATAAAGATGCCGAGGTCCTTTTAAACGTTGTCACCGCTCAGGGACGCTCTTCAGTGCGCGAAGCCAAGGATGATGCTTGCTGGAAGACCATTTGTCTCAGCGATACTTTTGATACCTCTAATACTGAGAAATATCGTCCGGCATTTCATCACACTCCCCTGTATGGGTGGATGAACGACCCCAACGGTATGTTCTACAAGGATGGCGTGTGGCACCTCTATTACCAGTACAACCCTTACGGATCAAAGTGGCAGAATATGACCTGGGCCCACTCAACATCAACCGACCTCGTCAACTGGCAACATCAGCCAATCGCCATCGAGCCTAACGGACTTGGCTCAGTTTTCAGTGGAAGTAGTGTAATTGACAAGAATAACACTGCAGGGTTCGGTAAAGATGAAATCGTAGCCCTCTATACCTCAGCGGGCATAAATCAAATGCAGAGTCTTGCTCACAGTTCGGATGGCGGCATGACATTTGAAATATATCCCGGCAATCCTATTATTACTCTCGAAAGCGAGGCACGCGACCCGAATATGTTCTGGAACGAGGAAACCAAAGAATGGAACCTCCTTCTTGCCCATGCCCTCGACCACGAGATACTCATTTTCAGCTCTCCCGACTTGAAGAATTGGACACTGCAGAGCGCTTTCGGTAAGGGCCTGGGCGCTCAGGAAGGTGTGTGGGAGTGTCCTGACATGTTTGAGCTTCCCGTGAACGGGACCGGTGAAAAGAAATGGGTTCTCCTTTGCAACCTTAATCCCGGCGGAATCTTCGGCGGCAGTGCTACTCAATATTTCGTGGGCGACTTTGACGGCAAGTCTTTCAAGGTTGACACTCCGGCTGACGGTGTTGTTCCCACAAAGTGGATGGACTTCGGCAAGGACCACTATGCTACCGTTTCATGGAGTGACGCGCCTGATGACCGCCGTGTAGTATTAGGCTGGATGAGTAACTGGCAGTATGCTGCTGAGATTCCTACCAAGCAGTTCCGCAGCGCCAACACCCTTCCCCGTGACATCTCTCTATTCCGCGGCGACGACGGCGAGTACTATATAAGCACAATCCCTTCTCCCGAGGTTGAACTTCTGCGCGGCAAGAAGGTTACTGCCATCAAGTCAAAATCAATCGGCACCAAACCACTCGTTCAGGCGCTCCCCACCGCCAACGACGGAATCTGTGAAATCAACCTCACCGTCACTGCCAGGAATGCGCCCGTAAGGATTACACTGTCCAATGCCAAGGGTGAACACAGCGACATGGTATTCAACCCGGTGGACAATACCGTGACCTTCGACCGCACAGCGAGCGGTATCACTGACTTCAGCCAGGATTTCAGCTCAGTTGTGAGCGCACCCACATTCCGGAAATCTGCCACACAGTCACTGCGCATCTTCGTTGACCGCTCAAGCATTGAAATTTTTGATGATGAAGGAAACTTTGTGATGACTAATCTTGTTTTCCCAACGGTTCCCTATTCTTTAATCTCGCTGGCAGCCGAGAATGGAAAGGCCAGCCTCAAATCTATGGATATTTACTCACTCAATCCCGCTCAAAATAACTGAAACAATCATC
>JAAVGQ010000092.1 GCA_014800105.1 Bacteroidales bacterium
TATTACCGGCCAGCGGTAAGGATGGCGGTCGTAAGCCATGCTGAGGAGATGGTGGGCTGTGTCACCGTAAGGGCGGTTTAGGCACTGCTGCTTAAACTCTTCAATGACGACTGATTTTTGAATTTCAAGTGTCTCGGGCGTGAAGAGCGGGCTGATCATGCGGTCGCTCTCGACCCAGAAAGCAGTCTCAGCATTTACGGCCGGTACAATCTCGTAGAAGCAGGTGAAATCGCTACCGGTCCAGGCGTTGGAATGTCCGCCGGCCATCTGCAGTTCAGTGTCGAATTCCGGAACGTTGGCTGATCCTCCGAACATCAGGTGCTCAATTAGGTGGGCCATTCCCGTGCGTTGGGGGTTCTCATCACGAGCACCGGTATTATACAACAAAGTCAGCGCGACCATCGCGGTCGTGCTGTCTTGTTGATGTACTACGCGCAGCCCGTTGGGAAGCGTGAAATGTGTTACCGGAGATGACATTCAGATGCGTGCAAGTCGGTTTAATACAGTTATAGTTAATGCCATGGCGCGATTATTCAACCACGCTGGCTTTGATNATNTTCACGTCCTCCTCNGGGCGGTCAGCNCGGTCAGTGGGAACATTCTGGATTTTGTCAACCACGTCCATGCCTTCGAGCACTTCGCCAAACACGGTGTAGGCGCCGTCAAGGTGAGGAGTACCGCCCACGGTAGTGTAGNCCTCAATCTGCTCGTCAGTGAGTCCGGCTTTGTCCTTGGCTTCTGATTCAGCCTGGGCAATCATCTGGTCACGGAGTGCATCAAGGGCAGCCTGGTCTTTAGCACGGCTCAGTTCCATGATNTTGTCGCGATATTCCATTCTCAGGCGCTGGAAAACCTCGTTGATTTTCTGAGCTTCGAGCTGCTTTGATAGTTGGCGGATAGTTGAATCGCTGTAAACCTTGCCGGTAACGATGTAGAACTGTGAGCCTGAAGAGCGCTTTTCAGGGTTCACCTGGTCACCTTGGCGAGCTGCTGCGAGAGCGCCGCGCTTGTGGAAGTGAGCGGGGTAGATGATTTCAGCCTCGATAGTGTAATCGGGGCCGCCGCTTCCGAGCATCTGTCCCTTGGTGGCAGTNCGGGAATCGGGGTCACCGCCCTGAATCATGAAATCTTTAATCACACGGTGGAAAAGGGTACCGTCATAGTAGCCTTCCTTCACGAGTTTCACGAAGTTGTCACGGTGAGCGGGNGTGTCACCGAAGAGTTTCAGGGTGATGTCGCCGGCAGAGGTCTCAAGCTTAACAACGGCATCATTAGTNGCGGTGGTATTCATTTCGTTTTCAGTTACGTTTTGATTTTCAGAGTTGGCACGACCGCCGGCACATGCAGTCATGAAGGTCGCNACGATGGCGGCCATGAGGCATTTTTTGAGCATATCTCAGATTTTTTGAGGGTCAGAATCAATTCTCTTTTCGAGACGTCGGAAGTTATCGTCAGTTGCGCGCAGGACGTCAGCCTTCTCGCGGTAATCGGCACCGTAGATNCCTTCCATCAGTGCNGGAAGGTAGCGGTGCTCGCGGTCGCGGTCAATGGCGGCTGCCACCAGGCGGCGTATGGGAGTCTCGAACGCAACCGGGTCGATAGCCTGAAGATAGCGGGCGGCGCTTGAAATGAACTGGCCTGAATGGTCCACGTTTATCATGTTGTCAACCAGGAATTCGATGCATTCGTGGCAGGTTGAGATATTATTGGCGATGTACTCGTAAGTGAGTAACCCGTCAGGGTCTTCAGCCAATTTTTTCTTTATATCGTCATTCATAACGTAAAATTTTGACAAAGATAAACAAAATCCCTCAACCCGTCAATAATATTNGGGGTTAAGGGATTTATCCTCGCTAAACTTTAACACGCATTAAGATTGTCGTTGTTGCCGGGAAGCGGAAATAANAACATGATAAATCATGTGGCCTATTTTGAAATAGATGAAATAATGTTTAANTTTGTGNAGCTTTCAACTAAATTTTATTATATCATGAAAATCAATTCTCCGATCTCTTATAAACCTATCATCCTATTCATGCTTTTATTGCTACCATCAGTAGTACTGGGAGCTAATGATAATAAANCGAAAAAAGTAAGGGTCGAATTTGAAGTGGTATATTCTCTTTCCGAGAGATTGGTTGATCCGTTTTTAATCGATATCAATAATATCACCGACTCGGTGAAGATTGATCTGCCTCAAGATATTTGGCGAGATGGAAAAGCTCAAATTAAGCTTGAAACGGGAAAGAAATATATTGCCTTGGTTTCAGCTATAAATTCTGACTGGATGTATACCGGCCAATACTCTCCCGACCCGGCATTGGAAACTGAAAAAATTGAGATTGACCTAAGTAACGTTACAAAAGACATTCACCTTGATCAAGTGCGATTGCACAAAAAGATGCAGAAGCAACTCGGTGAGGTAACTGTAACGCCTTCGAGGGTTCTGTTTTATCATAGGGGTGATACTTTGGTTTATAATGCCTCTGAGTTTATTCTTGCCGAGGGATCAATGCTTGACGCTTTGATAAAACAGTTACCCGGAGTTAAACTTACACCGAGTGGTGAAATTTATGTTCACAATCGCAAGGTTGATGATCTGTTGCTTAACGGTAAAGATCTTTTTGCGGGCGACCGTAAATTGATGCTGGAAAATATCGGAGCTTATACGGTGAAAAGTATCGACGTTTACGAAAAGAGCACTGACCGTGATAGAATCCTGGGCCGTAACATGGACGACAAAAGATATGCAATGGACGTGAGACTCAAGAGAGAGTATTCTATCGGTTGGATGATAAATGCTGATGCAGGATATGGAACAGCCGGACGTTATATTGGAAAACTTTTCGGACGTTGGTTTTCCGACAATGTAAACCTCAATTTTCGTGGGAAAATTGATAACCTTGCAAGTCAGCAGAATTCTGTTGATGCAGAAGAACCTAAAGAAATTATTGTAGGGGCCCGTACAACAAAATCCGGAGGATTCACATATCATGTTGACGGACATGCTGACAAATGGCAGGTATGGGGAAATACATCGGTATCCCATACGTCTGATGACGCGCAAGAAAATAAAACTATTGAGAATTTTCTTCCTGTCAAGAATAATTATCAGTATTCTTTTGATAACTATCTCGATAAAAANNTGGAATTTAGTACTGATCATTTTTTGCGCCTCGGAGTCGAAAGAAAGATTTATGCCACACTTCATCCACGGTTGAACTATAAGAAAAATAAGACGACCGGTTTGTATGTAGCAGGACTTTTCAATGAAGATGTTCAAAATGTGACAATAGACCGTCTCCTAAACATATATAAGGGTAATAAAAGCCTGGCTGATACTTTAGTATATCGAAATATTAACCAAAGAATAAGGAATGGCCATCAGACCAAATTGTTAGTTCCGTTTGAGTTGTCGTTAAATGCCGGTTCGGGAATTTTTAACTTTGGGTTGACGGGCCAGTACGATGAAAGGAAAGAAGATTATTATAGGTTATACCTTATCAATCATTCTGATATGTTAACTCCTTCTACTCAAAATCTACAACATCAGGATCTCTCGCCTGACTATACGAGAAAATTGAAGGCTGATGTCTCATATTTCTGGGATCTCGACTGGAATAGATCGCGATTTATTTTTGAATATAATTATCTGGTAAGCCGTACTGTAAATACATCAAATGTCTCATCAGTGGCCGACTGGGATCTCTCACAGGAAAATGAAGCTGTTACTATTGCTGATGTCATGTCGTTACCGGGAATGGCTCCGGTTTTTTCGCCAGATTTAAGCTATAGTAGTCTTATGACCGGGAATCAGCATAGTATTTCGGCAAGCTTCTCCCACATGTATCCTATAAGATTATCGGATAAATATGCTTTAAATTTTTATACAAAACCGTTGGATATCAAATTCTCAAATCGTCATTACCGATATGTTAAGTCTGATAGTCCGATCCTTCTGAGGAAAAGTACAATCCTGCCTGCTGCCAATTATAGTGTTTGGCTTAAAAGTTATGACGGATTATCTTTTGGTTTGTCATACTATCTTGAAAGTAAGGATGCTCCGATGCAAGCCATGGTGACTCTTCCTCAGACTGATCCATTGTATGTTCATTTGGGCAATTCTGAACTCAAACCATCATTAACTCATTTGATCGGTCTTGGTTTACGAAGGGAACTTAGAAATCAGAAATTTCACACCCTCGAACTCAGGTCGTGGTTCTATCAGAATCAGATATCATTCGGGTATGTCTTCAATACGGTTACAGGAGTAAGATATGTACATCCGTATAATGTCAATGGAAATAAGGAACTCCGAATGGAATATGTCTTTTTCACTCCTTTTGGGCGCGGAAATAAATTTGATATATCAACGACCACGACGCTCGACTATATTAATAGCGTCGATTTAATAGGAACAACGGTGGAGACTGAGGACTTCAAGTTTAGTGTAAGAGACCAGAAACGACGCTCCATAGGAATATTGACCGGGAGTGAAAAACTGAAATTGAATTACAGGCTGGGCCGTAATACAATTTCAGCTTTCGGTGAGCTTCATTTACATGATTATCGCAGTAATGATTCAGGGTTTGAAGATTTTACTTCCATTGTGTCGCGTTACGGTGTGTCAGGAATATTTACGTTGCCTTTGGGGATTGGATTGTCGACTGATTTGAACGTATATACTCGTCGTGGTTTTACTGATGATCGGTTGAATACCTCAGACATTGTCTGGAATGCGAAACTTACAAAATCAATATTAAAAGGTTCGACGATTCTTATTGTTGAGGCATTTGATATGTTGCATCAGCTAAGTAATATCACCTATACCGTCAACGCCCAGGCCCGCACTGAGACGATTAGTAATGTAGTGCCGGCCTACGTACTCTTTCACGTTCAGTATAACTTCAACAAAGCTCCCAAGCGTTGAAATAGTTTCAGAGGGTAGGGAGGCGGGTGTTGCGGCAGGTGATGAAGTTTCCGAATGTTTCGAGAATGTCGGCAATGGCAATGAGCGCGTTCTTGACCTGATTCTCGTAGTGCTCGGCGCCGATGTTTCCATTTTGGTTGCGACCCATAAGGACATCAGCGACTCCTGAGACATCTTCGAACATTCTCATCTGGGTTTCAAGAAGTTCTTTCGCCCCGCAGTTGCCGGTACCGGCGGTTACCTGAGAGGGCGGTCGCAGCGAGCGTCCCTTGACGGGGATGATGCCGTCAGGCGTGCTCCAGCGGTCAGCTATCTCGTCCCAGGTCATTGAGGGGAGTTTCTCCTCGGAGGGGAAGAGCAGAACGCCCTTGGCGGCNCAACTTACCACNTGGTCAATGAGCGANATGAGNTCGTTGATGTAAATCTGCTGGTCGATGACATCCTCCACGAGTGAATGTATCTCGCCGTCAATCATGGGGTAAAATCTGAAATGGAAGGGGTGAGAACCGTNAGGAGCCGTTGAGAGGTGGGAATGAAGCAGTGTGCCGTCAGGAGCGTACCATCGGCATCGCCAGCGGGTGGCTGCATCCCATCGATAATCGACTGTTCCCTTGCCGCGTTCCCGGCGTGATGCGTTAAGGGCTTTAAGTCGGTTTTCGGAATTGAGAGGGAGGGAAAAATAAGACGCGCGCTCGGTGTCATGACACTTGAAGCGCTCCACTGCCTCAAGNGTCCACACCTCGATAACGCGACANCGGCCGTGCGTTGCGTTGTAGAANGAGATGCTATCACGCCCGTTTCCGAGTTCAANNGGCATCATGCGGGTATTGGAGTCACTGTAAACTTCTGAGATAATGCGTGCTCGTTTTTTGTCAGGGCCCGCAAGGCGTATGATGGTCTCGGTGAGGCTCCAGTCATGCAGCATTCCCACCAGCTCGCAGTCCCATCCACGCGGGTCAGTGATATTGTTGACGAAGAAGCGTTCAGGCGAAACGGATGTCACCCATGTGTCAGTTCCATGCAATGTGCGCTCACGGCTTACACGCTGGACAGTGCATCCTGATATAAGAAACTCCTCGAGTGAACGGCAGTCGATTTCATCGAGATTGTTTTTATCATATAAGCGTTTAAGTTCGCCCTCGAGAGCAAGCTTTTCTTGCCTGTTGTAGCGATAGCGACCCACGACTGATTTCACCACGCGACGTAACAGGTTGTTGGTCATGGGGCGTCGTCCATGGTTCACAGCTCTCTGTGCAGCGGTAACACTCTTGTCACCGTCCATGACGATGTCGCTCCATTGGTCGCCGTAAGTGAAACGTTTGTAGCGGGCGCGATTGGCTCGGAATGATGCCGCGGCGCTCCATGCCTCGTAGGCGGCAGTGAGAATTTTCATAGTATCAGGAATTAAGGAAAGAAGGTGTGATAAGAGAAAGCGCGAGGGGCGATAAACGGTATTCTCCGGGCACGTGTCTTACGGCTAATACGCGTTCGAGCTGAGGGGTGGTTCCCGGCTCGTAGCTGTAAAGCTTGACCGTGGTATTGTTGTGAAATACCCCCACAGGTGACGCTGAACCACCTCGGCTGAAAACCGATTCCTGAAGTCGTCCGTCGCGACTCGCCGGGGTGACGATGCGAGCAGGACGTTCCCATTTGGAATCCATTATCTCGACGATGTGAAATACGCCCTCGGGTAAAGTCAGGGTTGCCACTCCCTTGTCAGGTGCGCTTACTGTAATGAGATCGGTAATATCCTCCGGGTCAAGATATTTCAGGTCGCCCTCTTGGAGTAGCTTTACGTACCAGTCGTTTACCAGCCGCTCAACGTAAGCATCGATGTCAAATGCGTCATGACGGGTAATGGTGGCGTCGATACGCGCGGGTTCAAAGCCCGCACGCATCTTCCACTCGTCAATCAGAAAGCTCAGACTGTACAGCATTGGTGGTGCCGATTACGCGCATGTGGCTCTGAGGATAGCGTAACACGAGGCATGAGGCCTCAGTGATGACGATAGCATCGCTGTTGCGCTGACCACTGCTGCGCAGGTCAAGTTTCTCGCTGTTGAATGGAATGTGGCTGTACTTGGTGAGGTACTCGGGGTCGATGATAAGACCGTCATTAGCGTGGCCACACTCGTCAAACGTCTCGCTCATGATGACATACAGGGTGCCGAACTTTGTCACCATCTCAGTGAAATCAAGGCCCCAGCGGTGGAATTTGGAGTGGGTGTCGGCATACGTGCGGGGCATGATGCGGTGTAATCCCTCGATGAGACCGCTGCCGGCAATCAGAATCTTGCGTGATGAACCGTTAGCCCCGGTAAATGCCTGGCGGCAGATTTTCACGAAGTCAGCATCAGTGCCTGCTGCTATGTCAAAAGTCCCCTCCTTGCCGGCCTGCTGCCAGATGCCGCCGGTGAACATCACGTCATCGCTGCCGGGAATTTCAAGGCGGGCGCGGTTGCCGAAGAGGAATGTGCGCTCCATGCCCATGCGCATATCGATGATAGCGGCTTCCTCCTGGTCGCTGAATGTCCAGCCCACTTCCTTGTTACTGAGTTTCACAATTGTGCTTTGTTCTACTTGAGCCTTGAAGATTTGACAGAAATTTTTCTCCTTGCGGGGAATGGTGATGAACTGGGTTGTCTGCACGTCAAGCTCGCGGGCAGCTCGACCCATGCGCAC
The DNA here is from genome assembly GCA_014800105.1 of Bacteroidales bacterium. Classification (GTDB taxonomy): domain Bacteria; phylum Bacteroidota; class Bacteroidia; order Bacteroidales; family Muribaculaceae; genus JAAVFS01. The sequence continues at coordinate 7,613 of JAAVGQ010000092.1, forward strand.
AACCTTTGCGCCCTTGGGAATCGCGGGGCAGGCGCTCAAGCCCTGAGCGTTCACGCAGGTGTAGTAGCCGTTGATTGTCTTTCCCGAGATGTCAGTGATATAGCCGGTGACGGGAGAGCCGTCAATGTCAGCACCCACAAACATCACGGTTTCAGTCTCGCAGAAGGGTGTAGCGTCTACAACCTCCACCTCCATGGGGACGGGGCGCCCGTCACGGGCAGTCTCGGCACCGACACTTGCGGCTAACTCCGTTTCAAAAGGCTTGCTGTCAACTGCATAGTATTCTACAGTCATGCTGCCGGCGCGTCGCGAGCTTGCGTGGCGCGAAATTTGGTCAACGGGCGTTGACATGGGGCGAATCTTGACAATGCGGCTGTCGATTTCCGAGCGAAGAAGTTCGGGTGATTCCTGGTTTACGACTTTGGTTGTTGTAATCATAGTATTGAATTTTGTTTGTTAAAGATGAATTTGATTTTCTGGTTAATCCCAGATGCTGGGGCGGAATGAATTGAGGATCAAGATGCTCGAATAGTTTTCCTCGTCAGGATTTGTCTCTGGCTGATTTAGCGTGGGATCAGCATCTGCCGGTGAAGACATCAGGCGGGCTATCGACTCGTTACGGCCGCGGTGATAACCTCGTGATTCAGCTTCGGCAATCATCGCCTCGACTTCAGGCGACAGTGCCGGAGTGGGAGAGGGCGCTTGGGGCTGCTCAGGCATTGCCGGTTGAGGTGAAAGAAGTTCGGGTGGTACGGGAGGTGGTGTTTTCATAGTATCAGATTTAATTGTTTGAGAGATTGTTACATTGACATTGTTTGTGATTGACGATGCAAAGTTAAGGCTACGTTTTGTATTGCCGACTGCAAAAAACATACTCTAATACAAAAAACTGCCGTAAGCTGAGAGCAAACGGCAGTTAAACAGGATATTGACAGGATGTTTTATTTTATCTTGAAGTTTATCTTTGAACGGATGTCAGCTGACGATGCGCCCACGAGAGCTTCGAACTTTCCGGGCTCGCAAACCCACTCGTGCTTGTCAGCATCAAAGAAGCTCAGGGCGTCGCGGCCTATTTCGAATGAAACCGTCGCGGTCTCGCCCGGTTTGAGTGATACCTTCTTGAATCCTTTCAGCTCCTTGACGGGACGATCTACGCTTGCCTTGAGGTCTGAGATGTAGAGCTGCACGGTTTCTTTTCCTTCGCGTGAACCAGTGTTTGTCACGGGGATGGTGACGGTGAAAGTATCATCAGCTGTACCCTCAGTCTTGTCAATAGTGGCTGTGCCATAGGTGAAATCGGTGTAGCTCAGTCCGTGACCAAAGGGGAAGGTGGGCTTGAGTTTGTTCTTGTCAATGAAGCGGTAGCCCACGAAAACACCCTCATTGTAAGGGATATCCATAACCTCGTTGCCAAGGGCGTCAATTGAGGGATGTCCCGGGTATTCACCTAACTTATGGGCTCCTACCTGGTCAAGCGATGCGTAGTAAGTGTAGGGCAGTTTGCCGCTGGGATTGACGTCGCCCGTGAGGATGTCAGCGAGCGTATTGCCTGTCTCGTTGCCAAGATACCATGCCTGCAGGATTGACGCAACATTATCAGTCCACGGCATTGAAACACCTGTACCGCTAATGTTGATAACGGCAATATTGGGATTAACGGCAGCGAGAGCCTTGATAAGTTCGTTCTGTCCGTAGGGTAGATCCATTGTTTCGCGGTCAGTGTCCTCGCAGTCCTGGTGGTTACTCTTGTTGAGGCCGCCGAAGAAGAGAACAACGTCAGCCTCGGCAGCGGCTTTCAGAGCCTCGGCCTGGAGTTCTTCAGGGGAACGGGAGTCGTTGAGGTCCTGTCCGGTGACCACTCCGTTATATTCCCCTGAGGGGTCGCCAACGTAACCGCGGGCATAGGTGATTTCAGCGTCGTCACCCACGCGCTTCCTCAGTCCGTCAAGCGGAGTGATTTCGTAACGCGCTTTTAATGAAGATGAGCCGCCGCCTACGGTCATCATTTTTATAGCATTTTCACCGATTACAGCAATTTTCTTTATCTTGTCAAGGTTCAAGGGGAGAAGGTTGTTGCGGTTCTGGAGCAGAACGACACCCTCGCCTCCGATTTCGCGGCAGGCTGCTACATGTTCATCCGAGCCCATTGCACCGTAAGGCTTGTTGCGGTTCATCGAGGTGCGGAACGTGAGTCGGAGCACGCGGCGCACCTTGTCGTCAAGCTCGTCGGTGCTGTAAGTCCCGTCCATGATACCGTTGTAGTAGGGGTTGGCGAGGAAATAGTTGTCGTAAGCATTTGACTGTCCGTTGGTAAGGCCGTTAGTCCACGAGCCGAATTCCATGTCGAGGCCACCCGTAACTGCAGTGCGGGTGTCATGGACAGCGCCCCAGTCTGAGATAACAGCGCCGTCCCAGCCCCATTCGCCCTTGAGAATCTGATTCATGAGAATGGGATTATAGCTCGCGTGCTCACCCCTGAAGAGGTTGTAACCGCCCATGAATGACCATGCTTCGCCTTCCTGAGCGGCGGCCTTGTAGCCGGGAAGGTATATTTCATAGAGCGTGCGGTCATCCACGATGGGGTTGGATGTGTGGCGGTTTATCTCGTTGTTATTAAGAGCAAAGTGTTTCACGCATGCAGCTACGCCGTTGCTCTGGACGCCTTGAACGTAAGGAACGACCATCTGTGATGTAAGATAGGGGTCTTCGCCCATGTACTCGAAGTTTCGGCCGTTGAGGGGTGTACGATAAATGTTTATGCCCGGCCCCAGAAGGACGCTTTTGTTGCGGAAACGAGCCTCGGCACCGATGCTTTTCCCGTAGAGTTCAGCCATTTCGGGGTTCCATGTGGCGGCGAGTGCGGTGAGCGAAGGAAACGCTGTGCAGGAGTCGTTGGTCCAGCGGGCCTGGTCCCATTCATCCCACAGGACCTCGGGGCGAACTCCCATGGGGCCGTCAGTACACCACAGTTCGGGTATACCGAGGCGAGGTACCCCGGGCGCACTGAATTTTGACTGAGCGTGAATGATGTTGATTTTCTCACGCAGAGTCATGCGTGAGAGGGCATCCTCCACGCGGTCCTCGATGGGCTTGCTGTCATCAAGATATACAGGCGTCGTGGCTGAAGCCGCGATTGAAATGCCTGCAATGAATGAAATGAAAAGTTTTTTCATCAGGTATCGTATTTGTTTGTTTTACATGGAAATGAGCTTAATTCCACCACAGTGAGATGATACCGTTGGCAGGCACCGTCACCGGGAAATGGTGGATAGTATCACTTACGGTTGTGTAGATGTCCTCGTTGTTGCGATTGCTGAGAACGAGTGCACGGCTTCCATCGGGGTTGAGAAAGGCTGAGTAGGTGAGTCCCTCGGTTTGATAGCCTTCGGTGGCTATGCGCACGGCACCCGGCTGAACGGCCGCCGACATCTGTGCCATTATGTAATAGAAGGAATTGCGGCGTATTGTATTGTAGTCATCCTCAATATCAACCGCCCCGAATCCCGTAGTGCAACCGCCGGGACGGTTGGGGCCACGGTTGGAATCAAGCATCAGGTTCCAGATGATTGCGCCTCGACACCAGCGGTTGACGGTGCCCAGTGTTATCTGCTCCATGTCATCGACAAGACGCTTGGAGAGATTAGAGCCGTCATTCCAGTCGCCTGCTGTAGATTCGCTGAAGATCAATTCTTTCGTAGGATTGGCCGCGTGAATTGCGTTGAGCTCGTTGAGGTTACCGCCATAGTTGTGATAGGCTGCCCCGGCAATGTAGCGCGATGCTTCTTCGTCGGCATATATTTTCAGGGGATAACCCTGCTGGTCAGGAAGATTATCGTAGTTGTAATTGTGGTCGAAGACGTAAATCTTGGTGTCGATCCCCTCGGCGAGGAATTTTGGGCCGAGCGCGCTCTTGATGAAATCGCGCTGTTCCTCCCATGTCATAACCATTGATGCTGAGTTGCCCGGGTTGAGGGGCTCGTTTTGTGGAGTCATCGCGTAGATGTCGATGCCTTGTTCGTTAAAGGCCTTTATCCATAATGTGAAATAGGTAGCATATTCCTGATAATGGTCAGGGCTGAGGTGTCCTCCTGTCCAGGAGTTATACGGTTTCTTGCTCCCGAGATTTTTTACTTTCATCCAGCGTGGTGCGGTCCACGGGGATGCCATGATTTTTATCCCGGGATTATACTGTAGTATCTCTTTAAGAATGGGAATTACATAGTCAGTCTCCTCAGTTGTGAGCGCAAAATTTTCAATTCCCTCGGTATCACAGCAGGTGTATTCTGAGAGTGAGAAGTCAGAGCATCCTATACAGACGCGTATATAGTTCATCCCGTAACCGTCGCTATGTGAAAAGGTTTCCTTTAGAAACTTGCATCGGTCCTCGGCTTTCATCTTCATAAGGTTGTAAGCTGTAGAGCCGGTAATCGCAGCGCCAAAGCCGTCAATCTCCTGATATGTTATTTCGGGTAGGAGTTGGATGATGTTTGCGGTGTCAGGATCGGTTTCAGTGCTGAAATTCATTGCCCAGCGTGTTAGGTCGAGTGACCTGTCGGCTGTAGTGCCAAGGACGCTGACGTCACCCTCAGCCGGGTGTTCCTGCTGTAGGACTAAGTGAGCGGTGCTTTGAGATGCTTTATTCCTTCCGTTGCAGGAGGTTAACGCAATGATAATTGCTGATGCTATGCTAACGGTAGATTTCATGACGACAGGCATTTGATGATTATCGAAGCAGTATGAAGGATTCCCAGAGTATGAGCCCTGTTGAGACTGAAACATTGAGTGAGTGCTTCGTGCCCTCCTGAGGAATTTCGACGCAAATGTCGGCGGCGTTGACTACATCCTGAGCTACTCCCTCGACTTCGTTACCGGCGACAATAGCTACCTTCTCATCGGGTGAAAATTTCATGTCGGGTAGGCTTATGCTGCCTTTAACTTGCTCGAGAACTGCGATTTTGTAGCCGGCCTTTTTCAGGTCATCAAGCGCAGCGAGAGTATTATCGTAATATTTCCAGTTGACTGATTCTTCGGCACCAAGAGCGGTCTTGTGTATCTCAGGCGATGGCGGGGTGGCTGTTATGCCACACAGGCATACGTGGTCAACCCTGAATGCGTCGCATGTGCGGAAGATTGCACCGATGTTGTTGAGCGAGCGGATGTTGTCAAGCACAACGACTATCGGTAGTTTCGGTGACTGGCGGTAGGTGTCGAGCCCTGCGCGCTCAAGATCCCATATTGTTTTCTTTTCCATAAGGAGATGATATTTTGATTGTTGGTCAATCGGCACGGGGTTGGGGAGGATTCTCTTTTAGCGGGGAGGCTAACCGATTGAAAATAAAAAAGGTTGACTCTGTGTGAGTCAACCCGCTGATTGGTTTTACATTGCGCTTCAGGATGGGCTTGAACCAACGACCCCCTGATTAACAGTCAGGTGCTCTAACCAACTGAGCTA
>JAAVGQ010000033.1 GCA_014800105.1 Bacteroidales bacterium
TCGCGACGAACGACAAACTTTGTTGTGACGGGGAGCTTCTGGGCTGCGAGACGCAGTGCTTCCTTAGCGATATCGTAGCTTACACCTTCAACCTCGATGATCATGCGGCCGGGAGTAACAGGTGCAACGAATCCTTCAGGTGAACCTTTACCTTTACCCATTCGAACCTCAGCAGGTTTCTTAGTGATGGGCTTATCGGGGAATATACGGATCCAGATCTGACCCTGACGCTGCATGTAACGTGTCACAGCAATACGGGCGGCTTCGATTTGACGACCGGTAATCCATTTTGATTCCAAGGTCTTGATGCCAAACGAACCGAAGGCCAGCTGGTTGCCGCGCTGGGCATTGCCCTTCATGCGACCTTTCTGCTGACGACGAAATTTAGTTTTTTTCGGTTGTAACATTGTCGTGTTTCAATTAATGGTTAACGGTTGTTATTGTTTTTACGGAAGCCACCGCGACGGAAACCTTCTCCACGGGGAGCACGTGATTCCTTAGCGTTGTTAGTGAACTGGGGAGCGAGGTCACGCTTGCCATAAACTTCGCCACGGCAAATCCAAACCTTCACGCCGAGTACACCAACCTTGGTGTGAGCTTCTACGAGAGCATAGTCGATGTCAGCACGGAGAGTGTGGAGGGGTGTACGGCCTTCCTTGAACATCTCAGAACGTGCGATTTCAGCACCGTTAAGACGTCCGCTGATCTGAACCTTGATACCCTCGGCACCAGCGCGCATTGTAGACGCGATAGCCATCTTGATAGCACGACGGTAAGCGATCTTACCTTCAACCTGACGGGCGATGTTGTTAGCGACAATCTGAGCGTCGAGTTCAGGGCGCTTAACCTCATAGATATTGATCTGAACGTCCTTGTCAGTGATTTTCTTGAGTTCTTCCTTGAGCTTGTCAACTTCAGCACCACCCTTACCGATGATGAGACCGGGGCGTGAGGTGCAAACTGTGATAGTTATCAATTTCAAGGTGCGCTCGATAACGATGCGTGAAACGCTGCACTTGGCAAGACGCACATTAAGATACTTGCGGAGCTTAGAGTCTTCGAGCAGAGTATCTCCGTACTTTTTACCACCGTACCAGTTGGAATCCCAACCACGGATTACACCTAAACGGTTACTGATCGGATTAACTTTCTGTCCCATGTTTATTTAGACTCTTTTGTGTTATTAGCGATGGTATCTACAATCAATGTAACATGGTTAGCGCGCTTGCGGATGCGGTAACCACGGCCCTGGGGGGCAGTGCGGAGGCGCTTGAGCATGGGAGCACAGTTAACGAAGATTGTGCTGATATAGAGCTCGCCGTCCTCGGCTTTTCTTTCATTTTTAGCTTCCCAGTTAGCGACCGCTGAGCGGAGAAGTTTTTCGAGACGTGCGGCAGCCTCCTTATTAGAGAACTTGAGGATACCGAGTGCACGGTTTACTTCTTTACCGCGAACGAGGTCGGCAACGAGACGCATTTTACGGGGTGATGAAGGGATATTTGTGAGCTTTGCGAAAGCAACGTTCTTCTGCTCAGCCTTCCTTGCATCAGCTGCATTTCTTTTTCTTACACCCATTTTATTTTAATTCTTTTATTATCAAAATTATTTATAAACAGGGCCTGATTTATTTTTTCTTGTTACCGCCGTGACCACGGAAGGTGCGTGTGGGAGCGAACTCGCCAAGCTTGTGACCTACCATGTTCTCAGTTACGTAAACAGGAATAAACTTGTTACCGTTATGAACTGCAAAAGTGTGTCCCACGAATTCAGGCGCAATCATAGAAGCACGGCTCCAGGTTTTGATAACCTGNTTCTTGCCGCTTTCTTCCATTGCAGAGACTTTCTTTTCCAGCTTCACGCTGATAAATGGGCCTTTTTTTAATGAACGACTCATAATTAATTGACTTTATCAGATTACTTTTTTCTACGATCGATGATATACTTCGATGANCTCTTCTTGGGAGCACGAGTCTTAAGACCCTTAGCATACAAGCCTTTGCGAGAACGAGGATGTCCACCTGAAGCACGTCCTTCACCACCACCCATGGGGTGATCAACAGGGTTCATAACGACACCACGGTTGCGGGGACGACGGCCGAGCCAACGTGAACGACCTGCCTTACCTGAGCTCTCCAGTGAGTGCTCACTGTTACCTACTACACCGATAGTAGCCTTGCAGGTAGCAAGAACTTTACGGGTTTCTCCCGAGGGTAATTTGATAATAGCGTAGTTACCTTCTCTCGAAGTTAACTGAGCGAAAGTACCGGCTGAACGAGCCATGAAAGCTCCCTGACCGGGACGAAGCTCGATGTTGTGGATAACGGTACCGACGGGGATCTTGTTGAGAGGAAGAGCGTTTCCTACTTCGGGAGCTGCGTCGGGGCCGCTTACAACAGTCGAACCAACTTCTAAGCCGTTGGGTGCAATGATATAAGCTTTAGCTCCGTCAACGTAGTAAAGAAGAGCAATGTGAGCTGAACGGTTGGGATCATACTCAATTGATTTTACTACAGCGGGTACACCGTCTTTGTTTCTCTTAAAGTCTATGATACGGTATTTGCGTTTGTGTCCACCACCAAGGTAGCGGGTGGTGAGATGACCTTCGGCATTACGGCCGCCGGTGCTTTTTTTACCGACTGTAAGAGATTTCTCAGGCGTGGTAGCAGTGATCGTACCTTTAAATACGCCTATAACTTTGTGTCTCTGCCCCGGTGTTGTGGGCTTGAATTTTCTTACTGCCATTTTATTTAGATATTGCTATAGAGGTCAATAGTCTGGCCATCAGCGATGGTGATGAAGGCCTTCTTGTAACCGAGGGTCTTACCGCGAAGGAGACCGCTCTTGGTGTAACGTGATTTGTTCTTACCACGTACGATTGCAGTGTTTACATTAACAACCTTAACGCCGTAGAGTTTTTCAACAAGATCCTTAATCTGGTACTTGTTGGCATCCTCCGATACACGGAAGGTATAGCGGTTGAGCTTATCAGTAAGCTTGGTTGCTTTTTCAGTAACGATGGGCTGGATTGAAATTTCCATTGTTATTATCCTCCTGTGTAATTAGGTTAGAGTTTATTAATAATAGCAAGGCCACTCTCAGTTACGAGAAGGGCGTTGTTGTTCATCACTACATACGTGTTAATGTCGGACGCAGACATTACATTTGCGTTCGGCACATTACGTGAAGACAAATATACGTTTTTATCCTGACCTGCTAAAATCACGAGGGCTTTCTTGCCGTCAACTTTAAGATTTTTTGCAAAATTTATATAATTTTTAGTCTTAATGTTGTCGAAAGTGAAGTCTTCGATGATAGTGATATTGTTTTCCTGAGCCTTGAGAGCAAGAGCTGAGCGGCGGGCAAGCTGCTTAACTTTCTTATTCAGCTTGAAACGATAGTCACGGGGACGGGGACCGAATACACGACCACCACCCACGAGCACAGGTGAATTGATATCACCGATACGGCTGCCGCCTCCACCCTTCTGCTTGTGAAGCTTGCGGGTAGAACCAGAGACTTCGCTACGCTCTTTTGACTTGTGTGTACCTTGACGACGGTTTGCGAGGTACTGCTTAACGTCAAGATAAATGGCATGCTCGTTGGGGTCGATGGCAAATATCTCATCGTTCAACACAGCCTTGCGGCCTGTATCTTCTCCTTTAATGTTATAAATTGCGAGTTCCATTTACTTTTCAATTAATACGATTGAACCTTTACATCCGGGAATTGAACCCTTAATCATCATCACGTTGTGTTCAGGGATAACCTTAACGACTTTAAGGTTCTGAACGGTCACACGCTCGTTACCTGTCTGGCCAGCCATGCGCATACCCTTGAATACCTTAGCGGGGTAAGAACATGCACCTACTGAACCGGGGGCACGGAGACGGTTGTGCTGGCCGTGAGTTGCCTGACCGACACCGCCGAAACCATGGCGCTTAACTACGCCCTGGAAACCTTTACCCTTAGAGGTACCTACGATGTCAACAAAGTCGTTGTCGTTGAAGAAGTCAACTGTGATGGTATCACCAAGTTTGTACTCTCCTCCAAAACCTTTGAACTCGGCCAAGTGGCGCTTGGGTGCTACACCTGCTTTCTTGAAGTGACCAATCTCAGGCTGAGTGAGGTGCTTTTCTTTCTGCTCCTGGAAGCCGAGCTGGAGTGCTTCATAACCGTCATTTTCAACGGTCTTAACCTGGGTAACGACACAAGGACCAACTTCGATAACGGTGCACGGAATGTTCTTTCCGTCGGCACCGAAAACGGATGTCATTCCGATTTTCTTTCCTAATAATCCTGGCATTTCGTTGTTATTTTAAAGAGTTGTTGTTTTTATGCTTTGTGTAAATCTTACGTTGGTTTGTTGAAGTGAAGGTTATCAAACCTTGATTTCAACTTCAACACCGCTGGGGAGTTCGAGCTTCATGAGTGCATCTACAGTCTTTGTGGTTGAGTTGTAGATGTCGATGAGACGCTTGTAGCTTGAAAGCTGGAACTGCTCACGTGACTTTTTGTTTACGAAAGTCGAGCGGTTAACAGTGAAGATGCGTTTGTGGGTGGGCAGTGGAATAGGACCGCTGATTACAGCACCTGTAGCCTTCACAGTCTTAACGATTTTCTCAGCTGACTTGTCAACCAAGTTGTGGTCGTAAGATTTTAATTTGATTCTGATTTTTTGGCTCATATCTATGTTATGAATAAGAAAGTTATTTCAAAAGGTCAACGCGGCCCTGGTTCTCAGTGAGAACTGCTTTAGCGATTGAAGAGCTAACTTCAGCGTAGTGAGAGAATGACATTGTTGAAGTAGCGCGGCCTGAAGTGATAGTGCGGAGTGCAGTTACGTAACCGAACATTTCAGCGAGGGGTGCTTTAGCTTTAACTACGCGTGCACCGCTACGGCTTGTTTCCATGCCTTCAACCTGGCCACGACGCTTGTTAAGGTCACCAATAACGTCACCCATGCTTTCCTCGGGAGTAACAACTTCAACCTTCATGATGGGCTCGAGAAGTACGGGACCTGCCTTTTCAGAAGCCTTCTTGAATGCCTGGATTGCACAGAGCTCGAATGAAAGCTGGTCAGAGTCAACGGGGTGGAAAGAACCGTCGATTACTGTAACCTTGAGCTGTTCTACGGGATAACCACCGAGGACACCGTTCTTCATTGCTGTTACGAAGCCCTTCTGGATTGAGGGGATGAATTCCTTAGGAATGTTACCGCCCTTAACCTCGTCAACGAACTGGAGGTTGCCTTCGAAGCCGGGATCAACGGGCTCAACGCGAACGATGATGTCAGCGAACTTACCACGACCACCAGTCTGCTTCTTGAATACCTCGCGGAGTTCAACGGGTTGAGTGATTGCTTCCTTGTAAGTAACCTGAGGACGACCCTGATTACATTCAACCTTGAACTCACGACGCAGACGGTCGATGATAATGTCGAGGTGAAGCTCACCCATACCTGAGATAACGGTCTGGCCAGTTTCTTCGTTAGTTTCAGCACGGAAAGTGGGGTCTTCTTCAGCGAGTTTCTGGAGACCAACGCCGAGTTTGTCGAGGTCCTTCTGAGTCTTGGGCTCTACAGCGATACCGATAACGGGATCGGGGAATTCCATAGCCTCGAGAACGATAGGAGCATTTTCGTCACAGAGGGTATCACCAGTGCGGATATCCTTGAAACCTACTCCTGCGCCTATATCACCGCAACCGATCTTTTCCATGGGGTTCTGCTTGTTAGAGTGCATCTGGAAAAGACGTGAAACGCGTTCCTTCTTGTCAGAACGAGCGTTGAGGATATAGCTACCTGCAACAACGTCACCTGAGTAAACGCGGAAGAAGGTGAGACGACCTACATAGGGGTCAGTTGCAATCTTGAATGCGAGCGCACACATGGGAGCGTCGCTAGAGGGTTCACGAGTTTCAATCTTATCGGGATCATCAACAGCGTGTCCTTCAACTGCACCTGCATCAAGGGGGCTGGGAAGATATGCACAAACGCTATCAAGGAGGCACTGAACACCCTTGTTCTTGAATGAGCTACCGCAAATCATGGGTACGAGATCCATAGCGAGAGTAGCCTTGCGGAGTGCACGCTTGATTTCTTCAACAGTAATTGTAGAGGGATCGTCGAAGTACTTAGCCATGAGATCGTCGTCATATTCAGCGATTTTCTCAAGCATCTTGTCTCTCCACTCTTCAGCCTCAGCAACGAGGTTAGCGGGGATTTCTTCAACACTGTAGTCAGCGCCCATTGTTTCATCATGCCAGAAGATAGCCTTCATGGTGATAAGGTCAACAACGCCCTTGAAAGTTTCTTCAGCACCGATAGGAATCTGAATGGGGCAAGGATTAGCTCCGAGAACGTCCTTAAGCTGGCGCACTACTTCGAAGAAGTTAGCACCTGAACGGTCCATTTTGTTAACGTAACCGATACGGGGTACGTTATACTTGTCAGCCTGACGCCATACAGTCTCAGACTGGGGCTCAACACCACCTACAGCACAGAAAGTAGCAACAGCGCCGTCAAGAATACGGAGTGAACGTTCTACCTCAACAGTGAAGTCAACGTGTCCCGGGGTGTCAATAAGGTTGATTTTGAATTTCTCGTCATTGTACTTCCAGAAAGTGGTAGTAGCAGCCGAGGTAATTGTGATACCGCGCTCCTGCTCCTGCTCCATCCAGTCCATGGTTGCAGCGCCATCATGAACCTCACCAATCTTGTGAGTAAGACCGGTGTAAAAAAGGATACGTTCAGAAGTAGTAGTCTTACCGGCATCGATATGAGCCATGATGCCGATGTTGCGGGTATATTTAAGCTGTTCGTCTGATTTTGCCATTTTATATAATGTATAATATCAATGAAACAATTAGAAACGGAAGTGAGCGAATGCGCGGTTAGCTTCAGCCATCTTGTGCATATCCTCTTTACGCTTATAAGCGCCACCCTGGTCATTGAAAGCGTCTACGATTTCGGCAGCGAGCTTTTCACTCATAGTCTTGCCGCCACGCTTGCGGGCATAAAGGATAAGATTCTTCATTGATATCGACTCCTTGCGGTCAGGACGAATTTCAGTGGGCACCTGAAAGGTAGCACCACCTACGCGACGTGATTTAACCTCAACCTGAGGGGTGATATTCTCGAGCGCTTTCTTCCAAATCTCGAGTGCTGATTTCTCCTCGTTAGGCATTTTAGCTTTCGCAGCCTCAAGTGCCGAGTAGAAAATGGTGTAGGCAGTGTTCTTTTTGCCATCATACATAAGATGATTAACAAACTTAGACACTTTCACGTCATGGAAAACGGGATCGGGTAAAACGACCCTTTTCTTTGGTTTAGCTTTTCTCATTGTGAGTTTTAGTGTTGTGTTTTTGACTTGCTTGGCTGGTGTCTTACTTCAATCGCATCCTCTGATGACGATTTACTCAACCGTTGGCAGCTCAACTTTTCAAAAACGAGTTTAATTAAATAATTCTCGTGGTGCTTTCAGTGACTTCACTCTTGATAAACTGAGGCAAGCGACACGCACTTGCAACTCGGAAGCTTATCAGGAATTACTTCTTGGCTGCACCGGCCTTAGGACGCTTAGCTCCATACTTAGAGCGACGCTGAGTGCGATCCTTAACACCGCTTGTATCAAGTGTACCGCGAACGATGTGGTAACGCACACCGGGGAGGTCTTTTACACGACCGCCGCGAACGAGCACGATTGAGTGCTCCTGCAGGTTGTGACCTTCACCGGGAATATAAGAGTTAACCTCTTTACCGTTAGTCAATCTTACACGGGCTACTTTACGCATAGCCGAGTTAGGCTTCTTGGGGGTAGTAGTGTAAACACGCACACAAACACCGCGACGCTGGGGGCAGCTGTCAAGTGCAGGCGATTTACTCTTGTCCTCAAGAGCTACACGTCCTTTTCTTACTAATTGCTGAATGGTAGGCATCTTAGTTTTTT
>JAAVGQ010000093.1 GCA_014800105.1 Bacteroidales bacterium
TATGACTTCTCTACCCCCGAGGGATATGAAGCCACGTGGCGCAAATTTGATGAAGTTATAGGGTTGAATTATCTCAGTGCCATGCATATCAACGACACCAAGAAGGGGCTTGGCTCAAAGGTAGACCGCCACGAATCGCTCGGTAAGGGTATGCTTGGCGAACAGTTCTTCCATCTCATGATGGCCGACACTCGTCTTGACAACATACCTCTGATTCTCGAGACTCCCGATGAATCGTTGTGGGCCGAAGAAATAAAGTGGCTTTACTCGCTTGCCGCCGATTGAATGATAAACTCCTCCCTACTTTTAGAATATCCCATACTCTTATAATATGGCTGCTGTCCCTGCGCTTACTTACGCTTCGCTCTGTCAGAGTATTAAGAAATCGGCTCTCTCGCCCGTGTATCTGCTACACGGCGAGGAGAGTTACTATCTTGATGAGCTCATGAAGCTCTTCGAGGAGACAGTGCCTGCTGAGGAACGAGCGTTCAATCTCTACGTGCTCTATGGTCACGGCACTTCGTCCGCTGAAGTCTTAGACGCGTGCCGTCGGTTTCCCGTGATGGCCGACAGACAGCTGGTGCTTCTCAAAGAGGCGCAGTCAATGAACGCTAACGAGGTTAATAAGTTGGCCGAGTATGTGCGTCATCCCAATCCCACTACCACGCTTGTGCTCTGTTTCCGTGGAGCCGCTGCCAAAGGCAAAGACCTCATTGGCGCATGCAAGACTTCGGCCGTAGTGTTTGAGTCGAAGAAACTGACCGACCGCAATATAGGCCCCGTACTTGAAGGTCTGATCCGTGAGGTTGGGCTCAATATTGAGCCCAAGGGACTGTCTATGCTTAAGGAATATGTGGGTACAGACTTGGCTAAGCTTCACAACGAGATAAACAAGATGGCGCTTGTGCTGGGCAAAGGAGCGATGATTACCCCCGAGAGTATCGAGCGCAATATCGGAGTGAGTAAGGATTACAACAACTTTGAGCTGATAGATGCGCTCGCCGTGCGCGATGCGGCCAAGGCCTTCACCATTACCCGCTACTTCCGCAGCAATCCTAAGAACAATCCCGGCACTCTTACAGCGGCTGCTCTCTTTGGCTTCTTCTCAAGCCTGATGATTATGCACTTTACACGCGATAAATCCCCCTCTTCACTTATGGGAGCGCTGGGACTGAAGTGGCAGAGCCAGCTCTCGCGCTACGAGACCGGCGCCCGCAATTACAATGCATACCGCACTATAGAAATCATCTCGGCTATCCGCAACTTCGACCGTAAGTCAAAGGGTGTGGGCAGTCGCCTCAATGAATACGACCTTCTCGACGAGCTCATATTCCGCATCCTTGCCGCCCGTGGCGACCTTGGTGTCTGACAACCCGGGTTCATGAATATTGCAAGCCCCGAACATCGCAATTGATGTCCGGGGCTTGAAGTCTGTATCGGTCTGCGGAATATTCTTAGCCTCCGAAGTTGTCGTAATGGATATTCTCGGGGTCTACGCCGAGGCTGTCAAGCATCTGGTTGACGGCATTTGACATGGGGCCGGGGCCGCACATGTAGTATTCGATATCCTCTGGAGCATCGTGATCTTTGAGGTATGTATTGAGTATGACCTGATGCACAAATCCGGGAGTGTAGGCTACGCCGGCTGCATCTGCTGCCGGATCGGGACGGTCAAGCGCCAGATGGAAGTGGAAGTTGGGGAAATCCTTTTCAAGCTGCAGGAAGTCCTCGAGATAGAATACTTCGTTGAGTGCACGGGCACCGTAGAAGAAGTTCATTACGCGGTCAGTAGTTTTCAGGGTCTTAGTCATGTGCATGATTTGAGCTCGGAGGGGAGCCATGCCGGCACCACCGCCTATCCACATCATCTCAGCCTTGGAATCAATGATGGGATGGAAATCACCGTAAGGACCGCTCATGACAACCTTGTCGCCCGGCTTAAGCGAGAAGATATAGCTTGAAGCGATACCCGGCATTACATCCTGGAATCCCTTGAGGGGTTTGGGTTTGAATGGTGGTGTCGCAATTCTAACAGTAAGCATGATGCGGTCACCTTCAGCCGGATAGTTAGCCATAGAATAGGCTCTCACGGTAGCCTCAGTGTTGACGCATGAGAGTGAGAAAAGACCGAAATTCTCCCATGCGGGCAGATACTCCTCGCCAATGAGAGCTTTGTCAATATCCTTATCGTAACTCATTGAGAATGGAGGAATCTTAATTTGTGCGTATGAACCGGGAATGAAGTCCATGTGCTCTCCTGCNGGCAACGCTACGATAAACTCTTTAATAAATGTAGCGACATTGCTGTTAGAGATAACCTCGCATTCCCATTCCTTGACGTCGAGTGCTGAAGCGGGAACCTTGATGTCGAGGTTGTCTTTAACCTTGACCTGGCAGGCAAGACGCCAGTTATCTTTTATCTGTTTACGGGTGAAGTGTACAGCCTCTGTCGGGAGAATCTCGCCGGCACCTGATTCAACCTGTACCTTGCACTGACCGCAGCTACCTTTACCACCGCAAGCTGACGGTAGGAAAATATTATCATTGGCGAGAGTGGAGAGCAGTGAACCTCCGGTTTTAACCGTGAGGTGCTTTTCCCCATTAAGGGTGACAGTAACATCGCCTGATTTTACGAGGTATTTCTTTGCTACTAACAGTACTATCACCAGCACTATTGTAATGAGAAGGAAAACGCCCACGGCGACAAAAATTGTTAGACTCATTTGAAATAAAGTGACAGGGTTAATAGATCGATTAAAGCTTGATACCGAGGAAACTCATGAATGCGATACCCATGAGGGCGGTAATTATGAACGTAATACCCACGCCCTGGAGCGGACGAGGAACTTTAGAGTAGGCATTGACACGCTCGCGTATAGCGGCGATAGCCACGATAGCAAGTAACCATCCTAATCCCCAGCCGGCACCGGCACAAAGGGCTGTCCAGGCATTGGGGAAATCCCTCTGCTGCATGAATAGCGAGCCACCGAGAATGGCGCAGTTAACGGCTATAAGCGGGAGAAAAATACCCAGTGAAGCGTAAAGGGCAGGGGAGTACTTCTCTACCACCATCTCGACGAGCTGGGTCATCGAGGCAATCACAGCGATGAACATTATCAGTGACAGGAAGCTGAGGTCAACGTCAGCATACTCCTCGCCAAGCCATGCAAGAGCTCCGGGTCTCAGTATCCATGTTTCGAGAAGATAGTTGATGGGTAGCGTGATGACGAGCATGAAAGTAACGGCCACGCCAAGTCCCAGCGCCGTCTTTACGTTTTTGCTCACTGCCAGGAATGAGCACATTCCCAGGAAGTAAGCGAATATCATATTGTCGACAAATATCGACCGTATAAATAGGTTCAAATTTTCCATAATCAGAGTGATGATTGAGTAAGTTGATTACTCGACGTCCTTGTTAATACTGCGGTGCACCCAAATTATGCATGCCACCACGATGAGAGCCATGGGAGGGAGAATCATCAGACCATTATTTTCGTAGCCATGCTCATAGAACCAGTCGCCTATGACCTGATATCCCAGCAGAGTGCCGCTTCCGAGCAGTTCACGGAAGAAACCCACGATTATGAGGATAATGGCATATCCCAGTCCGTTACCCACGCCGTCAAGGAATGAGGGCCATGGTTTGTTGCCCATCGCGAATGCTTCTAAGCGCCCCATGAGTATACAGTTGGTAATGATAAGCCCAATGAATACTGAAAGCTGCTTGCTCACATCGTAGGCGTAAGCAAGGAGAAGTTGATTGACTATAACTACAAGTCCCGCTACGACAACAAGCTGCACGATGATGCGGATGTTAGTTGGGATAGTATTACGAATCAGTGAGATGATTACATTGGAAAACGCGAGCACCGCGATAACTGACAGTCCCATTACGATTGCCGGCTCAAGTTTTGCAGTAACTGCGAGTACTGAGCAGATACCCAAAATCTGAACCACTACGGGATTGTTCTTTGACAGTGGATTAAAAAGTATACTGAGGTTAGATTGTTTCTCGGCCATGATTCTGAAATTTAGCGATTAGCTGACCCATTATTAAGATTCTCAAGATACTTGGCATAGGGTGCCAGGCAGTTATCAAGCATCGCGGCAACCCCCTTGCTGGTAATCGTGCCGCCTGAAACGCCATCCACGTAATCCTCGTCGCCCTGTGGCTTAACACCCGCTTTGACTACGGTCACGGGAAGGAATTTGTCGTTTTTGAATAAAGTCTTGTCTATGAATTGGTTCTGGAAAGCCGGCTTTTCAATTTCGGCACCAAGTCCGGGAGTCTCTCCCTGATGTGAGAAGTAGGCTCCGTAAACTGTTGAACCGTCCTCATTCAGTGAAAGATAACCCCAGATGGGACCCCAAAGGCCTTGCCCATACATAGGGATGATATACTTTGTACCAATCGCATTATCATTATAGATAAATACCGGCAGGAGTCGCTTGTCGCCTGAAACTTTTACCTGGTTGGCGACATCCACGTCAAACGCTTTCTCTCCGTTGACCGTATTACCATCCTCGTCTACGACAATACCCTTTACACGCTTGTCAAAGAGTGAGGTAACTTCGGCATTATCGGCTGCCGTGCAATGAACAGATAGGAGTATCTGTTTCATTTTGTCGGCATTTGCGTTTATCTGCTGTTGTGGTTTCAGTGCAGTAGAGACCCAGGCAAGAGCCGCTCCCACAACTACCACGAGGATAATCGTATATATTAATGTATATGTATTTGACTGTTTATTCATGACGGTGTAAATTTAAGCACGCAAGCGTTTTACGCGACGGTTAATATTGCACTGTACAACGCAGTAGTCAATGAGGGGCGCGAGAGCATTCATGAGCAATACTGCGAGCATTGCCCCCTCGGGATAGCCATTATTATAAGTGCGTATTAGAATAGCTACAACCCCCACGAGGAAACCGTAAATGTATTTTCCGGTTGTCGTACGGGCCGCCGTTACAGGGTCGGTAGCCATATACACTGCCGCAAAGGCAAATCCTCCGAGACACAGTTGGTCAGCTACGCTAAGTGCTGAAACAGGGTAGAGGGGTGAAGCCCAGGTGTGAGCGATAAGTGACATTATCGCACCACCGGCAAACACTGATAGGATAATCCTCCAGCTTGCAATGCCGGTGAAGAGCAGTATAGTTGCGCCAATCAAGATGCAAAGGGTTGATGTTTCACCGAAAGAGCCCGGGATCAATCCTAAGAAGAGATCCCATGTACTAAGGGGGGCTCCGTTTACTCCTGTAATGTGAACGGCTGTATCTGAAGCCATTGTGGCAACCTGTCCTAACGGAGTTGCACCTGTGAAACTGTCAGCGACATCTCCTCCGATTCCAAGAATAGAATCACGGGCGATGAACGGCTTGTCACCACTCATTGATGCGGGATAAGCAAAGAATAGGAATGCACGGGTAACGAGCGCCACGTTAAAGATATTGTAGCCGGTGCCACCGAATACTTCTTTCACGAAAATTACAGAGAAAGCAGTGGCTACGGCAATCATCCATAGGGGAGTTTCAATGGGGCAGATTAGCGGAATCAGAATGCCGGTTACGAGGAATCCTTCCTGAATTTCTTCATTACGCCATTGAGCGACAACGAATTCAATTCCGAGACCTACAACGTAGGCTATTATCAGTTTGGGTAATACAGCTAGAAATCCGTATAGGAGTAAAGTCCAGAACGGGAAATCGGTTGCACCACATGCAAGCCAGTGCTGGTACCCCGTGTTGTACATTCCAAAAAGCAGACATGGCAGAAGCGCTGTGACCACGATAATCATTGTACGCTTCGAGTCCATTGCGTCATGAACGTGAGTAAGTCCGGTTGATGTTGTGGTGGGAGTAAATAGGAATGTATCGAAACCATCGTAAACCGAACGGAATGCGTGAAGACGACCACCTTCTTCAAAGTGCGGTTTTATGTGGTTAAGATATCGTCTTAGAATTTTCATGATTGAAAGGTTGAGTGAATTATTCTAATTCTTTGCGAAGGTAATCAAGGCCTTCTGCGATAATTGACTGGATTGGTATCTTGGACGTGCACACATATTCAGCTGCGGCAAAGTCTTCAGGAGCTACCTCGTAGATACC
This sequence comes from Bacteroidales bacterium, assembly GCA_014800105.1. Classification (GTDB taxonomy): domain Bacteria; phylum Bacteroidota; class Bacteroidia; order Bacteroidales; family Muribaculaceae; genus JAAVFS01. The sequence continues at coordinate 6,106 of JAAVGQ010000093.1, forward strand.
GAGTGCTTCCATTTTTTCAATGTCGCGTGACAGGATTGCCTTTATAAGGTATTCGGTCATGATATCCATGGGAACCACGCGGTCATATTCGCCCGACATAATCAGGGCACGACGGCCGCCGAGGAGTCGTGCATCGGGGTTAAATAGTTTTTTGAACAGGAAATGACCGGGGAATGAACGGCTTGTGCTCATCTTGGATGGAGAAACTGATGCCCACCCCATAAATTCATCCTTGTCGTCACCTTCCGGAATCACTGATACTTGCTTGTAGGGGAACCTTAGGTATTCCTCCTTAGTGACTTTTATTCCGCTCAGGATATTTCCTGAGATTATGCGAATATGATGGTCTGAGGGATTTAGTCTGTTGTTAAGGATTGAAGCGATATCGGCGCCAATAACAGTGTCAATGTTTCCGGGATTCTTAACCTCTGAACCGGCTACAGTGACGGTATTGCTCCAGTTAACAGAATTTGACGTCATGAGTGAGCCAATACGGCACAGGGTTTCTCCGTCCATCGTCCAGATTATTTCACCTTTATTTACCGGTTTGATATTTGATGCGATTACGCCAACATTACCGGTAGGGTAGGGACCGTCTACATCCACCATGATAGCTCCGTCAATATCTTTTACGGGAGAATTAATGGTACGTCCTATATAAATATTACCCTTTGTAAGGGGCTGGAGTGCCTTAACGGCAGCGGTCATTAATTCTTGACATGCTGCAAAGTCTTTTTCTCGACTGCTTTCGAGAGGTCCCTTATTTATCAATGTGACAAAAATGTCGCGGGGAGCAACAGTGGTCTTTGGGACGATATTGTAAGGCCTTTGTCTTAAAAAGCCCCAAAGTCCGGCTCGTGAAATCTTTTCGATAACGGATTCGTTCTCAACTCGTGAGAGCTTTTCAATAAATTCAAGTGGTTGAGAGGGCTTGATGACTATGCGTTGAAGTGCTCTACGGGCACCTCTCACAATTGCTTCAA
>JAAVGQ010000094.1 GCA_014800105.1 Bacteroidales bacterium
CCCGGAACAGTCTACTATGTGGGCGAACCCAAGGTTATCAAAAACCGTTCCATCAGCGGTAAAGTCAAGCCGTTATAAACCGGAATCGCCCGTGGCTTCAGACCTCAAATACCTCACTGCACGGTCAGTCAAATGGAACCTGATTGACCGCGTGTCATCAATAGGGCTCTATACGCTCATAGGCATCGTCCTCGCGCGCGAGCTTGATGATACGGCATTCGGTATGGTCGGCACTGTGCTGATGTTTCAGGCATTTGCATCGCTCTTTGTTGACAGCGGTTTCTCATATGCCCTTATCCAGCGCCGAGACCCGTCGCGTGAGGATTATTCCTCAGTGCTGTGGTTCAACATGGCGATGTCGCTCTCTATCTACGTTATACTCTGGTTCCTGTCTCCCTTTATTGCCGAGTGGTATGATCGCCCTGAGCTCCTGTGGATAGGGCGCATAACGTTCCTTAGTTTTATTTTTAATGCGGCTTCAATCGTTCAGACTAACCGCTTGATGAAGCAGAAGAATGTTGCTCCNGTTGCGATGGCCAATACCATGGGGCTTNTNGCCGGNGGGGCCGTCGCAATTTACNTTGCCGTGACACTGCCTATGGAACAGAAAGTGTGGGCTGTCGTGTGGCAGACTAATGTCCTNAACTTNGTGCGGTGNGTAATCCTTTGGATTTANACCCGGTGGACACCCGTGTGGAGCTTCTCGTTGTCTCGGCTTAGAGGTTTCATGGCAGTGGGTGGAAGCATGATGACAACCTCGTTGCTGAATACGGTCTTCCAGAATATCTATACCTTTGTAATTGGAACGGTCAGCGGNATGGGAAAATTGGGTTATTACACTCAGGCCGACAAGTGGAGCAAAATGGGCATCCAGTCACTCACCCAGACGCTTACGTCATCCTTTCTTCCCACGCTCAGTGACGTAAATGATGACACGGAGCGGTTTAGTCGCGTATCGAGGAAGATGAACAGGGCCGGAGCCTATGTCCTGATTCCCGGTATGGGGCTGGTGATAGCATTGGCGGCTCCCTTGTTCCACATGATGTTCGGCACTAAATGGGANCCCGCAATCTCCCTGTTTTGTATACTTCTTTTGCGTGGAATATTTACCTCTATAACAACAGTTTATAATAATTATNTCATTGCTCTTGGCCTGCCGCGCATGATAGTGGGAATGGANCTGCTCAGGGACATTACCGCGCTTGTAGCNATAGTGGTATGCTGGCCATTTATTAATGACAGCTATGGCGATAACGTCATGTGGGGCATCCAGTTATTGTTGTGGGGACAGTTGGCTGCCTCNTTCATNGCTTGGGTAGCTACATTATGGTATGTTGCTCCGAAATGTAACCGTCCTCGCAGAGCCTTCNTCGNTGACATGCTCCCTTATGCCGGCGCAACATTGATNGCAATGGTAGCAATGTGGGGCGTAGAGCAACTCACTCATACCGCATGGTTGCAGGTCATCCTCATGAGCCTGACCGGACTGACAGTCTACANCGGGCTCAACGCCCTCTTCGGTAGCAACATCCAGCGGGAACTCCTTGCNTTCCTCCGCTCCAAACGCTAACTCTCCATCCTTAAAATGGTCAAACATCCAGATAGAATAAAGCTCCCGACCGTGGAGGACGGGAGCTGCTGAGTATCTTATTATTACAGTGACTTAGATGCGGTCGAGCTCGGCGATGATGTTGCCGGTGATCTCGTCGATGGCTTTGGCGCCGTCAATGGCTACGTAGCTGCCTTTATCCTTGTAGAATACCATGAGGGGCTTGGTCACGTTGTGGTAAACCTGNAGGCGTTCCTTGATGGTGTCAAGGTTGTCATCAGCACGGCCTGATTCCTGTCCGCGCTTGATGAGGCGCTCAACAAGCATTTCATCGGGTACTTCAAGACCGATAACGGCNTCGATTTTGTTGCCGCGGCGTTCCATGAGTTTCTCCAACTCAACAGCCTGGTTGACAGTGCGGGGGAAGCCGTCAAAGATGATGCTCTTACCCTTGACTTCAGGNGTCTCGAGGAGATCATCGATGATAGAAATCATGAGGTCATCAGGAATGAGGTGACCCTGTGAGATGTAAGNGTCAGCGATTTTACCTAATTCAGTACCGCGGGCGATGTGTNCGCGAAGNAGCTCGCCGGTTGAAATGTGGTGGAAACCATACTTGTCAATGAGTCTTTCGCTCTGAGTGCCCTTGCCACAGCCGGGTGCACCAAAAAGGACTATGTTCATTATGATATTTGAAATTTAAGAGTTAGGGTGGCGAGTNTACGGGATTGCCGCCCAACTTGGATATAATGTGAAAAATGATTTATTTATCGTTCTTAAGGACGTAGATGTCAGGGAGATTTCGTGCCATACCGTCAAGGTCGAGACCGTAGCCGATGATAAACTTTGTGGGGATTTCAAAGCCCACATAGTCAGGGTTAACCGCACATTTCACAGCCTCAGGCTTGAACAGAAGGGTGGCAACCTTGAGGTCAGCCGGCTCCATCTTGCTGAGGTCCTCAACGAGGCGCTTAATGGTGTTGCCGGTGTCAATGATATCCTCGATGATGATGACGCGGCGTCCCTTGATGTCCTCGCTGAGACCCATCACCTGTTTTACAACGCCGGTGGTGTCAGTGCCCTCGTAGCTCTTGAGGCGTATGAAGGTAATCTCGGCATCCATGTCGACAGCGCGGAATAGATCGCTGGCAAATGGGAATGCGCCGTTAAGCACGCAGATGAACAGGGGTACCGATCCCTGGGGAGTATCCTGCTTTATCTGAGCGGCTATTTCGTTAACGCGTTTAGCTATTGTTTCGCGTTCCAGGAAGGGAACGAAAGTAAGACCGTTATAAGAAACTTGCTTCATATTTTGTCGCTTTTGAGACAACAAATTTAATGAAAAAAGCTGAACGGTGCATTCCCGTGATAATAAAATTTTACCATTCGGTGGAAATGCCTACACTTTTCACTTCGCATGTTACGGGCGGGGTGAGCTTTCGCAGGGTAACTTTACCACCTTTGACGGCCGGGAATCTCTCTGTAATCCTGTTCCTGATGCGCCACACTACGTGTTCGAGCAATTGTGACGGAATGGCCATTTCNGTTTTAATCAGATTNATAACNTCGGCATAGTTGACGGTGTCCTCTACGTTGTCAGTCTCCATCGCTCGGGCGAGATTGCACCGGAGCGTAACGTCAAGGCTGAAGGTGTTGCCCACGGCGCGTTCCTGTTCNAGAACGCCGTGCCGTGCCCATAACTCAAGGCCTTTTATTTCAATTGTTTCCATTTTGCCGGCTACTACTTCTTAATAGGTAAGGTTTTGTTTTCGTTCATCTTCATAACGTCGGCCGGCGTNATGGTACCTACCAGCTGCACGTAGGTCAGTTCATCGGGCTCCTCAGCTGTGATGAGATATTCGTTGATGCCGTCCTTGTAGGTTTTCATATAGATGAACACACGTTCGCCGTCGTCAGNAGCNTGGAGAAGGATTTCGTAATTTTCTTTTTTTATCTGGCTTTTCATGTCAGCGCTNAGGGNTGATCTTATTGATGAGTTGGCGGTTGACAAAACGCGCACGCAGTCGAGTTTAGAGATGGCATTAATGGGTGAGTTGGAGTCATTGCTAAAATCGGGAATCATGCGGAGCATTGTCTTGGAGATATAGACTGCGCTGACATCCTTGGTGTCAGAGTATTTGTCAAAGACGGTTGANACCTGGGCCGTTGCGGCAATAGCTGTAATTATCAGCGTTAAAGCGAGGAAATATATACGTTTCATAATGAATTTTTTTNTAAGAGTATTATTATAANTTGTTAAGTTGATCAAGGGCAATGTTCAGGGCTTTCTCCTGACTGCGTTCGGCAGTTTCGATGCCTTGGCGGCTTTTGTCGAGAGTCTGGGCGAAGAAAGTAAGTACTCGCTGAGTCTCGGTATATGCTTCCATCGGGTCAGTGAAAGTGTCGACCGGCTGAGGGGTATTTTCCTTGAAGAGCAGGGGAGTGACTGCTATTATAACTGCGACCGTNGCGGCAATGCNGCAGATAAGGCGGAACGGNTTGATACTGAACTTCTTTTTTACCANCTCCCGGCGTGTCTCGGCTTGCTCCCATGAGTCGATTGATTTGCTCAATTTTGCATCAANACCNTCAGGCACTTCGACTGATTCCGTGTCAATCATNGCTTCAAAAATTGCACGGTCGGCGGTAAATTCGCCGTCAGCCTCAGTTCTTTTGAAGAACTCGCGGAGTTGATTCTCCTCAGCGGCTGATGAGTNGCCGTTGTAGTATCGTTCAAGGAGTTGGCGTATGTGGAGTTTACTGTTTTCGTTCATAATTAAGCAGTGAGGTGTATTGTTCTTTAATCTTCTTGCGGGCGCGGCTCAGTAGCGTCCTGATGTTGCCGGGGGAGAGTCCCGTAGCTTCCTCAATCTCNTCGTAAGGCGAGTCGGCAATGTCTCTCATGCNGATGATGTCGCGCTGGTTAGCCGGTAGATTGTCAACGAGTTTGAGAACCAGGNTGACNGAGTCACGGAATTCTACAAGCTGNNCTATGTCAGTTTCTGAGGCCACCGGGATTTCGCCAATGTCAGCAGGGGAAGCGTGGGACATTTCTTCACGCCGTCGTCTCACGCTGTCGACNTAGACATTTCTCAGTGCCGTCATGCTGAATGCTGTCGGATTCTCAGGNTCGCCTATGCGTTCNCGGCTGTTCCACAGCTTCANGAACGTTTCCTGCACGAGATCCTCGGCATCCTCGCGATTACCGGTGAGCCGGAAAGCAAACCGATAGAGCGCTTGATGGCTTGGAAGAAAAATGCGTTTAAACTCGGTAGCATTCATTTTTTCTTGGGCATTTGGCTTTTGACCACGCTGTCAAGTTCGTCAAGCTTGAATTTACCATTGACTTCAACGAGGCAACAATCATTGTTACCGTAGCTCATGATGAGGATGCGGTGTATGGTTTCATCCTTAATTTTGGCNAGGACCTTGACCTTGTCACCGTCATCGTTAGCTTCAACAAGAGGNTCCATACCTTTGACGTCAACGAATTTTGCTCGCTCGGCAAATCGACTTTTGACGGCAGGAGAGCAGCTTTCGAGGTCAAGCACTTTGACCGAGCTTATCTTATTAAGCACTTCGCTTCCGGGCTCATTGCCTGCAAAACGCTTGGCAATCCACATAAGGAAGGAGTTGATGGTGACTGATTCAGCCTGTTTTTCAGACGCGAATTCCTGGAAGATGTCGTCACAGGTGATGGTGTCCTTGGCTATGACCATGGGTAGTGAGAAGGCAACGAGGAGGAGTATGATAGTGAGACGTTTCATATTTTAAGAAGTTTAGATTTTAAGTAAAACGATAAATACAGTTTGAAAGGCGCTTTCAATCACACTGACGTAACCTCCCTCAGTTTTGTTACAAAGTTACCGAAAAAATAAGCCTATCGCTTACCTATTCCTAATAATATACGAGTAATGTTATAGCGTGATAAAATATTATCGTTTATCCACCATGGAATTAAAGTTCCGGAACCTACGACTAAGAAAGTTAAAGCCCAAAACGGTAGCATGGGGGCAAATTTCCAAAGTAGCCCCTTCACGAGTCCTTCAAAAGTAGTATGAAATAAATATATAATATAGGAGGCAGATGATAGACTCAAAATAATGTATAATATCCGTTGATTGATAAAGTTTTCCAGTTTCCATGATAACGAAACTATTGCTATACAACCTATATAAGGCAATATCATGTTGACACAATTATATGAAAAACTAAAAAATATAGCTGAAAGAATCACAAATAATGAGTTAGAACAAATTGTTGTCTTCTTTGA
>JAAVGQ010000034.1 GCA_014800105.1 Bacteroidales bacterium
ATCAACCATCTCGTCGATTGTGTGCCAGCCCTGGCGATTGGCAATCCACTCGGCAGCCATTACTGCACCCAGGGCAAAGCCGTCGCGGGTCTTGGCGCTGTGGGTTAACGTGATTGAGTCAACCGGTGAGTCCCACGTAATAGAGTGGATTCCGGGAACCTCGCCCTCCCGCTCGTGAGTGATGAGCAGCTCGTCAGCAGGGGCGGGAATATTCTCGGTCCATCCCTTGAGGCGAGAGTCGGCATCAATGATAGTCTCGGCAAGTGTGATGGCAGTGCCACTTGGGTGGTCAAGCTTGTGAACGTGGTGAACCTCGTTCATCGAGGGTGTGTACTGAGGAAGATTGGCCATGTAGCGCGCGAGATAGCGGTTGACAGCCTTGAAAACATTGACACCGATGGAGTAGTTGGAACTCCACATGAATGTACCCTCGCCACGGTCACACACAGCCTTGACCTCCGGCAGGCGTGACTGCCAGGCAGTGGTCCCTGATACTACTTTGACACCGCGTGAAAGCGCGCGGAGGCAGTTGTCAGCAGCCGTTGTGGGAATGGTGAATTCGATGGCAACGTCAGCGCTCGCAAAAGCGTCCGAGTCCATGTCGTCTATATTTGAGGCATCAATACGGGCAACGATTTCGTGGCCGCGTTCCTGAGCGATACGTTCGATGGCATGACCCATCTTGCCGTAACCTATAAGAGCAATTTTCATAATATGTTTTTTAAAGCTTCCAACATTTGAGATGATTAGCTAATTAATTGTGACAAATATAGCTAATTTTTTTTACATTTGCATCATGAAACGTCGAGAACATAAAACGTTACCCGCATGCATGACCTGGGGTGTGCTTGAGGCGGGATGTGATGAGGCCGGGCGCGGATGCCTGGCCGGGCCGGTATATGCCGCCGCAGTCATTCTGCCTGATGATTTCAGTCATCCTCTTCTTAATGATTCTAAGCAACTTACTGAGAAACAGCGCTACCAACTGCGCCCCATTATCGAGCAGCAAGCCGTAGCATGGGCAGTGGGCATCGTCGATGAAAAGGAGATTGACGGCATCAATATTCTCAACGCGTCGATACTGGCTATGCACCGTGCTCTCGACGGCCTCGCCGTCAAGCCGGGTGCAATCGTGGTGGACGGGAACCGTTTCAAGCCGTGGGGTGACACCCCGTGGCTGACGGTAGTCAAGGGGGACGGCAAGCTTGCCAATATTGCTGCGGCATCTATCCTCGCGAAGACCTACAGGGATGATGCCATGATGAAACTCCACGAGGAGTTCCCGGCATATGATTGGAATGTAAATAAAGGATATCCCACACGTGCTCATCGCGAGGCGATAGAACGTGTGGGACCATCAAAATATCATAGAATGTCGTTCAAGCTACTTGACGAGACCCGTCAATACACGCTTGACCTTTAATACTGCTCGTTAGTGTTGGGGAAATCGCCGCTCTTGACGTCGTCGATGTAGTTACCCACGGCATCGTTGATAACGGTTGAAAGGTCAGCATATCGACGCAGGAACTTGGGTGAGAAACCCTTGTTGATACCGAGCATATCGTGCATCACGAGAACCTGGCCGTCAACACCGCCACCGGCACCGATGCCTATGACGGGAATGCTCACTGACTCGGCTACCTTGCGGGCAAGGTCAGCAGGGATTTTCTCAAGTACGAGAGCAAAGCAGCCCACTTCTTCAAGCATCTTGGCGTCCTCCATAAGTTTCTGAGCCTCGGCTTCTTCCTTAGCGCGAACCGCATAGGTACCGAACTTGTTGATTGACTGGGGTGTTAGTCCCAGGTGACCCATTACCGGGATACCGGCAGTGAGGATGCGCTCGATTGATTCGCGAATTTCAGCACCGCCTTCCATCTTGACAGCCTCAGCGTGGCTCTCCTTCATGATGCGTATGGCTGAGGCGAGAGCTTCCTTGGAGTTACCCTGATAGGTACCGAAAGGCATGTCGCAGACAACCAGTGCGCGATTTACACCTTTCACTACGCTCTTGGCATGGTAAATCATCTGGTCAAGAGTCATGGGCAGCGTAGTCGTATTTCCTGCCATAACATTTGAGGCTGAGTCACCTACGAGGATAACATCCATTCCGGCCTCGTCGATTAGGCGGGCCATGGAGTAATCATAGGCCGTAAGCATTGCGATTTTCTCACCGCGTGCCTTCATCTCAGAAAGACGCAGTGTGGTTACTTTGCGTTGATTGTCAACGGTATTGGTAGACATAGTAGTAGTGTTTTAGTTAAAATGTGATGAGTAAACCGGCGGTCAACTCCATGGTTAAACCGTCAGGATTAACTGAAATTCGCGACAAAGGTAATAAACTAATTTTCTTCCACAACCTTAATTTGAGTGAAAAGTAAACATGCTCTAAGAAAATTTGTGTAAATTTGTGGACTGAAAGAAAATAGGCACCCGTGATTCATCCCGCAAGGTCTATTACATCATTTATCCAAGTTTAGAATAAATTTTATACGAAAATGAATATACTTGAATTAAGCGAACAGGAGATTGTGCGCCGTGGCTCTCTCGATGAGCTCCGCTCACGCGGTATTGACCCATATCCCGCAGCCGAATGGCCTGTCAATGGACACGCTCGGGAAATTAAAGAGACTTTTAAGGACGACGAGGAAAACAAGCGTGACGTTGTCGTTGCCGGACGCATCATGTCAAGACGCATCATGGGTAAGGCTGCATTCATGGAGCTCCAGGACTCTACCGGTCGCATTCAGGTGTATGTCAACCGCGATGAACTGTGCCCGGGCGAGGATAAGGACCGCTACAATGTCGTGTTCAAGAAACTCCTCGACATCGGTGATATCGTGGGCGTGGAAGGCTACGTGTTCCGCACCCAGACCGGTGAAATCTCAATCCACGCTCAGAATCTCGTGGTTCTCAGCAAGTCACTCCGCCCCCTCCCCATCGTGAAGGTAAAGGATGGTGTTACTTATGATGCCTTCGATGACCCCGAGCTCCGCTACCGCCGCCGCTACGTTGACCTCATCGTCAATGATGGCGTGAAGGACATCTTCATCAAGCGCACAAAGATACTTAACACCATGCGCCGCTTCTTCAACGAGCATGGCTACATGGAGGTCGAGACTCCCATCCTGCAGTCTATAGCCGGTGGTGCAAGCGCCCGCCCCTTCATCACTCACCACAACTCCCTCAACATTGACCTCTACTTGCGCATTGCTACCGAGCTATACCTCAAGCGCCTCATCGTGGGTGGTTTTGACGGTGTGTATGAGATTGGCAAGAACTTCCGTAACGAGGGCATGGACCGCACCCACAACCCCGAGTTCACCTGCATGGAAATCTACGTTGCCTACAAGGACTATAACTGGATGATGGAATTCACCGAAAAACTCCTCGAAACCATCTGTCTTGAAGTTAACGGAACAACAGAGGTTAAGATTGGCGACAATGTCGTTTCATTCAAGGCCCCCTTCCGCCGCGTGACAATGATTGACGCCATTAAGGAAAACACCGGCGTTGACATTACCGGCATGGACGAGGATGCACTGCGCGGAGTGTGCAAGCAGCTTGGCATCGAGATTGATGACAGCATGGGTAAAGGCAAGCTCATCGATGAAATCTTCGGTGAAACCAGCGAGGGTAAATACATCCAGCCCACTTTCATCATCGACTATCCCATCGAGATGTCTCCCCTCACCAAGAAACATCGTAACAATCCCGAGCTCACCGAGCGTTTCGAGCTCATGGTTAACGGCAAGGAACTTTGTAACGCTTACTCTGAGCTTAACGACCCCATTGACCAGTATGAACGCTTCGTTGAGCAGATGAAGCTCGCTGACAAGGGTGACGACGAGGCTATGATTATCGACCAGGATTTCGTGCGCTCGCTCGAGTATGCAATGCCTCCCACTTCAGGCATGGGCATGGGCATTGACCGCCTCGTAATGGTCATGACCGGCCAGCCCACTATACAGGAGGTTCTTTTCTTCCCCCAGATGCGTCCTGAGAAAGTTCAGCGCCGTGACAACGAGACNGCATTCGCTACCGTAGGCGTNCCNGCTGAATGGGTTGCGCCCCTCCACAAGGCNGGNGTGTTCACCGTCGAGATGCTCGGCCAGCAGGCTCCCGGAAAACTGTTCCAGGAACTTTGCGGCATCAACAAGAAATTCAAGCTTGGCTATAAGAACCCTGCTCAGGAAGAACTTGCGGCATGGATTGAAAAAGCTGCTGCAACTACAGCTGCCGAATGAATGAAATAGGAAGAATAGCAGTGATGGGAGGCGGTAGCTGGGCTACCGCTCTCGCCCGCCTGCTCATGAATAANTGTGAACAGCTGGTGTGGTACATGCGCCGCCGTGACCGCATCGACGAGTTCATCAAGCTCAAACATAATCCCGCCTACCTCACCGACGTGAGATTTGATACAGGTAAGATTATGTTTACTGACGACATCAACGAGGCNGTTGAGGCTGCTNACACGCTCTTGCTTGCNATGCCTTCGCCCTACTTCAAGGACCATGCCGACAAGATTCACGTCTCGCTGCGCGAAAAGAACATCGTCACCGCCATCAAAGGCATCGTCCCGGGCGAGAATATGCTCGTGAGCGATTACATCATGGAACGCTTTGATGTTCCACGTGAAAACATCCTCGTGGTGAGCGGGCCATGCCATGCTGAGGAAGTTGCACTTGACCGNCCCAGCTATCTCACCGTCGGATGCCCTGACCCGGAGAAAGCCACAATTTTCGGGCAGTGTCTTGAGTCAGGAAANTCCCGCGCGATAGTCAGCACTGATGTTGACGGCATTGAATTTGCAGGCGTATTGAAGAACGTTTATGCAATCGCTGCCGGCGTTATCCACGGCCTGAAACGTGGCGACAACCTCCTCGCAATGCTCGTGAGCAACGCCATCCGNGAGATGGATCGCTTCCTGAACGCCTACGATTCGACAACACGCAACATCTGTGATTCAGTTTACCTCGGCGATCTCCTCGTGACTGCCTACTCTCGCTTCAGCCGTAACCACAACTTCGGCTCAATGATAGGCCGCGGCTACTCAGTCAAGTCAGCCCGCATGGAAATGGAGCAGACAGCTGAAGGCTACTATGGAACCAAATGTATGCACGAGATTAACGCCAAGCTCGGCGTCAATATGCCCATTCTGGAATGTGTCTACGACATCCTCTACCGCCGCATCTCAGCCGACACCGCCATCAAAACCCTCTCCACCCACTTCACCTGATTCCATCTCCAATCATAAAATAGCGGCGCGACCCTTCCCGGGCCGCGCTTTTTCGTTGCCTGAGTGAGCGACTTGAGATAAGGTTCATCCTCCTGTGCCCCACNTTCTTGGATTACTTCCTCGTACAACCGGCCGAGAAGCTCATCGGCTCAGANNTCTATCGTTTTACCTGTACTTAATGCCGTTTTTTGCAACAATCACACGCGTGATTATGGNTCTTGACAAGCNTATAACGTACTCTACCCCCATTTGTAACATTAAAGAACAATAACAATCATTCAAATGACANATAANATACTATATAATANNATATAAGCACCACTATTCAGTTGAAAGAANATAAACNAATAAAAATATTTGCAATTTATTTGTAATTCTTTTGTAATATCAAAACTAATATTTACCTTTGTAACGTATTAGCGACATTATATATAAGGCAATAAAGATATAACGCTTACAACTAACGCATTAACGATGTTCACAACATCATGTCCGCTGACAGGGCTAACGCATCAAAAGAATCATCCACAACAACAAGGATGACCCACTTTGAGCCCATAAGTCAGCTCCTTCTCCTCTCTCACCATTTGTGTGGGCACACTATACGAGCAGCGCACGTAACTACATAAAATGTCGTGCCCACCTACTGAATCCGGGTAGGTCGGAAAACCAAAATAGAATTCTGGCCTACCCTCGTTTTCCCACCTTACGCACAATTAGACACAATCAAGCCGGAAACAACCCGCAAGGGTTGACTTTCTGATAGCACGGGGTAGAGGGTCGTTAGACCCGACCACCCCGTGGAATA
>JAAVGQ010000095.1 GCA_014800105.1 Bacteroidales bacterium
CATTGATATTGTCGAAAAATATGTTCAGACGCAAGAAAGTTGACAGGCAACGTGACGCGATGCAATGTGGCATCGCGTCATTGGCTATGATATGCCGTCACTTCGGGCACCCTTACTCAATTGAAACCTTATCGCACTACTGTTTCGCCACGACCCAGGGAGTGACGATGATGGGGATAAAGGATGCGGCCGAGGAACTTGGACTCGCGACGGTGTCGGCACGTCTGAGCGTCGAAAAGCTGCGGGAATGTCCCATGCCGGCCATTCTTCACTGGAATCAGAACCATTTTGTGGTACTTACCGGCATAAACCGCAACGGGAAAAAATTCTATATCTCCGATCCCGGCAAAGGTCGGGTGACCTACAGCCGTAAAGAGTTTGAAAACCACTGGGTGGGAACAGTGAGCCGGGGCGAGGAGAAAGGCATCGCAATGTTCTTCAGCCCGACGGAGGACTTCGGCAAAGTGGTGCCTGACACAACCGACGGGAAGCGGTCATTTAAGTTCCTTCTGGGCTATCTGCACAAATATCGCCAGCATTTCGCCCAGATACTGGCGGGACTGCTGCTCGGCTGCCTGCTGCAGTTGTTACTGCCGTTCCTCACCCAGTCGATAGTCGACGTGGGTATCAAGCAGAAAGATATCAGCTTTATATGGCTCATTCTGCTCGGCGAACTCTTTATCGTGGTGGGACGCACGGCAACCGACTTCATCAGGCGATGGCTGTTGCTCCACATTTCGATGAGGATAAACATTTCGCTCGTAAGCGACTTTTTCATCAAGCTCCTGAAACTGCCCATGGCGTTCTTTGACACGAAGCTCACGGGCGACCTGCTGCAGCGCATGAGCGACCACTCGCGCGTGCAGTCGTTCCTTACCAGCCAGGTGCTCGGGATTCTATTCACGATGCTTAGTTTCATCATCTACGGCATCGTGCTTTCAATATATAACCTGCCCATATTCCTGGTTTTCATTGCCGGGAGCGTGGTCTACGGCATCTGGATTATAGTCTTCCTTAACCGCAGGAAGATACTGGATTACGAGCTGTTTGAGCAGCAGGCCAAGAACCAGAACCGCACGTTCCAGTTCATCACCTCGATGCAGGAAATCAAACTGCAGAGTTGCGAGACACGTCGCCGCCATGAATGGGAAGATGTGCAGGCCGACCTCTTTGCTGTACAGATGAAGTCGCTGAAACTGCAGCAGACACAGGAAGCCGGGAGCATCTTCATCAACGAGGTGAAAAACATCGTGATAACCGTGCTCGCGGCCTCGGCAGTGATTAGCGGCGAGATGACCCTCGGTGCCATGCTTGCCGTGCAGTACATCATAGGGCAGCTGAGCTCGCCCGTAGAGCAACTCATGTCGTTTGTCTACTCACTGCAGGATGTGAAAATATCGCTCGAGCGCATCAATGAGATACACGAGGGTGACAATGAAGAAAGCTCCGGTCGCAAGTTAAGGAACTTTGAGACAGGTGACCGCACTATCAGAATCAAGAACGTCGACTTCAAATATGATCCCCACTCGCGGAGCAAGACGCTGGANGATGTCAGCATCGAGATTCCTCAGGGAAAGGTAACGGCAATCGTCGGCGCCTCAGGTAGCGGAAAAACCACGCTGGTCAAACTCATGCTCGGCTACTATCCCGTACTTGACGGCGAGATACTGATTGCCGGCCGACCGATAGGCGACTATAACCTGAAATGGTGGCGCAGCCAGTGTGGCGCGGTGATGCAGGATGGCGTTATATTCTCGGAATCAATTGCCCGTAACATCGCCGTGGCCGATGGTGACGTCGATGAAGAACGCCTCAGGAAAGCCGCTGAAATAGCCCGCATCCATGACTACGTGATGACGCTGCCGCTGAAGTATGACACCATGATAGGGCGCGACGGCGTGGGGCTGAGCCAGGGACAGAAACAGCGCATACTCATTGCACGCGCCGTGTACCGTGACCCTGATTTCATCTTCCTTGACGAAGCGACCAATTCGCTTGACGCCAAGAACGAGAGGGACATCGTGGAAAACCTCGAAACATTCTTCAACGGCCGCACTGTCGTGGTTGTGGCTCACAGGCTCAGCACGGTTAAGAATGCCGACCAGATAATTGTTTTAGACGGCGGCCGGGTGGTGGAATCAGGCACGCACGCCGAGCTCACTGCACGCCGGGGCGCTTACTATAACCTTGTTAAGAATCAGCTTGAACTTGGCAACTGACATGAAAAAAGAAGATACACATGACCGCATTGAATTGCGGTCAGAGAAAGTGAGAAAAATACTCGGCGACATTCCCCGCAGCCTCGTCGCCTGGGGCTACATAGTCCTGGCTGTGGTGACAATCGGTATAATCATAGCGATATTTTTATTCCCCGAATTCACAAAAAGAATAACAAAATTCTGAACAGCACCCTCAGCAGCGGGGGAAGGGGGCGAGGAAGTGGGTGCCGCGGTGGAAAAGGCGGTGCTTGAGATAAAGGAGGCGATAAATCCAGCGGTGGGGGCTCACGAGGCTGGCAAGCAGTCGCTTGGCAGCCTGCTTGTCACCGCCGCGGGCATAATCGGCCGCCAATAGTGCTCGACGGTAATCAATCCATTTTATTCCGTCATGACGGCGCGCTACGGCAAGGTTCTCCTCGCAACAATTCAGGGAGTGCTCGAGGTCAGCATTCACGCGCGTAGTGGGATTGCTCTGAGTAATTGAGAAGGNGGTGAAATAGGTTTTGACACGCGGTTCCCCCTCAAGTGTACGAAAAACAGGATTGGCGGCCAGCATCCTCACGCCCAGTTCGAAATCATCCCATGCACGTACGCCGTCATTCCATGCTCCTATCTTTTCAATGAATGAACGCCGGGCCGCCCATCGCTGGGTTGCGAGCGTCGCATGAATGATGTGGCTTGACAGGGGGTGCTTTTTTGACAACGGATGGGAGGGGCGGAATGTTCCGTCAGGCAGCTGAATCAGAGCTGTCCAGCTTAACAGGTCGAGAGCGGGATTGGTCGTGAAAGCTTCCGCTACCTCAGCGGCAAGCGTGGGATACATCTCATCGTCCGAGTCAAAAAACATTACAACGGGAGTCGTCGCCAAAGCAAGCCCTGCATTACGGGCGGGAGCGGCTCCCGGCTTGAGTTCCATAGTGAACTCTATGTGAAGAGCCTTGTCAGATGCATGGCGTCGCGCCCACTGCCCGATAACATCGACCGAATTGTCAGTCGAATTATTATCGACAATAACAACGTTGAGCGGACGTAAAGTCTGTGCCGCGATACTGTCGAGAGTACGCTCGAGTATCGCGGCACGGTTATAGACCGGTATGATTACCGTCAGTATTGTTTCTTTAGTTGTCAACGTCAAGGATAGCTTTTGTTATTTGTATTTCTTGACAATCTCAGGGAGAGTGCCAAGGTCAACGATACGTTCCCTCAGGACACCGTTCTTGTCAATAAGGAAGGTCAAGGGAAGGATACCCACATTGTAGTCAACAAGCACGCGATCGCCGTCACGGGGTGACTTGAGAACTGTGGTCCAGGGAATGTTGCGGGCAGCTTCGCGCCAGAGGTACTCGTCACCGTCAACTGACACCTGGTAGATATCGATTCCACCGGCGTTGTAGACTTCAGCCAGCGCGATGTTTATTGCGGGGGATTGGTCGGCAGCATATGCGGTGAAGTTAACGAGCACGGGCTTGCCTTTGCCCACGAGTGAAGAGAGCTTCACGGGCTTACCCTTGGCGTTATTGAGCTCAATTTCAGGGAAATCAATCTCATTAATCTCGATATTGGCGGCAGCCTCAGCCTTCTTGCCGCTCTGACGCCATGAGAGATATTCGTTCTGGAGATACTTGGTGCGTGGATCGCCGGGGCGGAAGGTGTTGAACGCATTCACAACAGCACCAATTATGCGAAGGTCACTCTTAGACGCGGGATTAAAGATGCGGTTACCCTTTATTTCCTTGTTGATAATATAGTAAGAAACGATGCTGCCCATGTCATTGGCGATGATTTTTGACAGTTCGCTCTTAAGGTTAGGATTGTTAACCGCTTCAGCGCCATAAGTAGCGATGGCATTGTTGATTAGCGTGTTTACGTCATTAAGGGCAGTAGCCTCGGGAGTACCAGAGAGAGCGTACCCGGTGGCGAAGTTGTCAAGCTTGCCGTCGAGGGTCACGGTCTCGATGCTGTCAATGGGGAAATAAGCTGTTTTGCCGTTAAGGCTCAGGCGGTAAATGTCAGGGTAACCGGCAGCAGGCTGCTCAAAGCTATATGAGCCTTTAGAGTCAAGGCGGGCTGAGTCAACGATGAACCAGTTGCCCTGAAGTGAGCGTTCCAGCGTGAGGAGCTGACCGTCAGCATCAGTGATATTGCCTTTCACTTTCCATGTCGCTTCATGACTACATGAGGCAGCGATGAGCGAGAAAAGCGCGACGGCAAAGATTGATATTTTATTCAGTTTCATGGTGCAGAAAAGTTTCATTAGAATTTAGCAGCGATTTCGTTGCAGATTTCCTGCATGCGCTCAGCGCTGACCTCGGCTTTCTTGCGGAAGTCAACGTCAGCCTCGCTGTTAATGGGAATGAGGTGGATATGAGCGTGAGGAACCTCGAGACCTATTACAGCCTCGGCAACCTTGCGGCAGGGAATTGCGCCCTTGACAGCGTGAGCCACCTTATGGGCGAAACGCTGAAGGTCAGCATATTCATCAGCACTGAGGTCAAAGATGTCATCGATTTCTTTCTTCGGCACCACGAGAGTGTGGCCTGGCTGCACAGGGTTGATGTCAAGGAAAGCGAAATGACGGTCATCCTCTGCTACTTTGTAGCAAGGAATCTCACCGGCGATTATACGAGAGAATATTGTTGCCATAATCAGGGAGATTTAAAAGCTGATTTCGAGAACTTCAAACTTCATGAGCCCCTGGGGCACCTTGATTTCAACGATATCGCCCTTCTTGTGACCGAGGAGGCCTTGTGCGATGGGGGTAGATGCCGCGATCTTCTTTTCCTTGAGGTTAGCCTCACTGTCGGTAACGATGGTGTACTCAACGGTCATGTTGTTACCGAGGTTTTTCATCTTCACCTTGTTCATAATCTGAATCTCGTCAGTGTTGAGCTTGGTCTCGTCGATGATGCGTGCGTTAGCCACGAGATCCTTGAGCTGAGAGATTTTCATCTCAAGCATTCCCTGAGCTTCCTTCGCAGCGTCATACTCGGCATTCTCCGAGAGGTCCCCCTTGTCGCGGGCTTCAGCGATTGCACGTGATATTTCGGGTCGCTTAACGTTTTCGAGATAAGCGATTTCTTCCATTTTTTTCTTGTAACCATCCTTGGTCATGAAAGTAATTGCCATGGCAGTTAGTTTTTTTAATATTTATCCTAAAGTATTATTAAACACACAATAAAAAATAAGTGCCCTACCGATTTTAACATTACGGCGAGGCCCTATACTTTCTTTATTTCAACACAAAGATACTGCTTTTTTAGCTATACACCAAATTTTTAACAATAAATGGGAAACGGGGGTCACGAAACTGTAAAAACCATTTTGGATTAACAAAAAAATAATTGTACATTTGTAAAAAGTACCCACTCAACGCCTCATGGAAGAACTCGATATAGAACAGAACAAGCCTGAAGAAGAAATTCAATACACTGAGAACGAGATTGTCACCCTTGACTGGAAGGAACACATTCGTCTTCGTGCCGGTATGTACATCGGCAAGCTCGGCGATGGTTCAGGTGACGGCGACGGCATATATATGCTTCTCAAAGAAGTGCTCGACAACACTGTCGATGAATTTTCAATGGGCTTCGGCAAACAGGTTATCGTTGACGTCACTGAAACTACGGTCACTGTTCGTGACTATGGTCGCGGCATTCCCCTGGGGAAATTAATTGACGCTGCTTCCCGTATAAATACAGGTGGAAAGTATGGGTCAAAAGCCTTTAAAAAGACAGGCGGTCTCAACGGCGTGGGTATCAAGGCTGTGAATGCCCTCTCAACCTCTTTCATAATCCAGAGTGTTCGTGACGGCGAAATGAAACGCGCCGTCTTTGCCTGCGGTGAACTTGTAGAGGAAACGCCTGTTGTTTCCACTGACGAGCCCAATGGTACATTCGTGCAGTTCACTCCCGACCCTACCATCTTTAAAGGTTACTTCTATAGGGAGGAATTTATTGTCCCTATCATCCGCAACTATACGTTTGTCAACACCGGGCTGGCAATTATCTATAATGGGAAGCGATACATCTCACGTAATGGCTTGAAAGACCTGATTGAGGCAAACATGACCAACGAGCCCCTCTACCCCATTATACATCTCAAGGGGGAAGACATCGAGGTTGCCATTACGCACGCTAACCAATATGGAGAAGAATACTATTCCTTTGCCAACGGGCAGCACACCACCCAGGGTGGTACTCACTTAACCGCCTTCAAGGAAGCAGTATCACGTACGATGAAGGAATTTTATAATAAGAATTTCGAGTATTCTGATATTCGCAATGGTATGGTGGCTGCCATCTCAATCAAAGTTGAAGAACCGGTATTCGAATCTCAGACTAAAATTAAACTCGATTCACGCGACGTGGGTCCTGATGGTCCAACTGTTGCAAAATTCATAGGTGATTTCATCAAGAAAGAACTCGACAACTATCTTCACCGCAACCTCGAGGTAGCTGACGTGATTCTCAAGAAAATTCAGGACAGCGAACGCGAGCGCAAAGCCCGTGCCGGCGTCACCAAGATTGCCCGTGAACGCGCCAAGAAGGTGAACATGAACAACAAGAAGCTACTTGACTGCCGTGTACACCTCAACGATGCTCGCGGCGATGAGGAAAAGAAGCTGGCTTCATCAATCTTCCTCACCGAGGGTGATTCAGCAGCCGGTTCTATCACCAAGATTCGTAACGTCGAGACTCAGGCAGTCTTCTCCCTGCGTGGCAAACCACTCAATAGCTACGGTCTCACTCAGAAGGTCGTGTACGAAAACGAGGAATTTAATCTCCTGCAGGCGGCCCTAAACATCGAGGACGGCATCGACGGTCTGCGCTATAACAATGTCATCATCGCCACTGATGCTGATGTCGACGGGATGCATATCCGCCTCCTACTGCTCACGTTCTTCCTCCAGTTCTTCCCTGACCTGGTAAAGAAAGGCCACGTGTATGTCCTGCAGACTCCCCTCTTCCGTGTGCGCAACAAAAAGACAACCCGGCGCATGGGCTCAGCAAAGGGAAAAGATAAGGACAATCAGGAAGATACCTACTATTGCTACACTGACGAGGAACGCATCCGAGCAATAGAACGCCTCGGCACTAACGCTGAAATAACACGATTCAAAGGTCTCGGTGAAATATCGCCTGAAGAGTTCCGCGGATTCATTGGTCCCGATATCCGTCTCGACCGTGTGACACTGCGTCGCGAAGACTCTCTTGACGAGCTTCTCGCCTTCTACATGGGTAAGAATACCGGTGAGCGCCAGAATTTTATCATAGACAATCTCGTTGTTGAAGATGACAGCCAAATCTCATAAGGAGACCCGTGACACCGCAGGTGCAAAAGAGCGCCACGCCATAATGCCGGGATCGTTCAATCCATTCACAATCGGCCACATGTCAATGCTTGAACGAGCCATGACTCTCTTTGACCGTATTACAATAGTTATAGGTATCAACAGCAGCAAAACCGCCGGTGACCTCGAAGGGCGCGTAGCCCAGGTGCGTGATGCAGTGGCTCATATTCCCGGAGTAGATGTCATGACATGGAACGGCCTCACGGTTGATCTTGCACGCGAACTGGGCGTACAACACATGGTGCGCGGTGCCCGCACGGCAGCCGACTGGGAATATGAATACAATTTAGCCACTGTCAATCGAACAATTGCGGGCATTGAAACCGTTATAATACCAACACTACCTGAACATGCAGCAATCAGCTCATCAGTAGTGAGAGAGCTGCAGCACTATGGCCGTGACGCTTCGCAATTTCTACCCTGAGACTTTCAATGTAGAATTGCATGGCTTTAACTCACTTTTGACTCATAATTTAATAGTATATTACTCTGATGAAACTTACTTTAATGAAAAAACTCACACTATTCACCGCATCACTCGCACTGGCGCTTTCAGCTGCTGCCCAGGGGCAGCTCTCAGCTGCCGCAAGGCAAATGCACCAGCAGCAACCCGAGTTTACACCCGAGACAAAACTAAGATATGCCAACCGTCTGATTGAGAACTTCTATGTTGACTCGGTTGACAATGATAAGATTGTAGAGCAGGCAATCGTTGCAATGCTAAAAACACTTGACCCTCACTCTCAATATTCTGACGCCGAGGAGACTCGTGAACTGACTACCCCGCTCGAAGGTAACTTCTCGGGCATCGGCATTCAGTTTAACATGCTCAACGACACGCTCTACGTAGTGCAGACAACCTCAGGAGGTCCCAGCGAGAAAGTTGGTATCCTACCCGGTGACCGTATCATCAAGGCCGACACCATTCAGCTTGCAGGCAAGAAACTCCCTAACTCTGAGATTCTACGCACGCTACGCGGCGAAAAAGGCACTCAGGTTGACTTGACCGTACTGCGACGCGGCGAGCAGCAGCCCTTGATTTTCAGCGTCGTCCGTGACGACATCCCTGTTCATAGTGTTGACNCTTACTTCATGGCTGACCCCACAACCGGCTATGTGCGCATCTCACGCTTCGCTGAAAACACNGATGAAGAACTTGCCGAAGCGCTGAATGCCCTAAAGAAAGACGGGATGAAAAACCTCATCATCGACCTTGAGGATAACGGCGGCGGTTACCTTGGAGCCGCAACAGCTGTAGCAACCCGATTCCTNCCCAAGGGCGCACCCATTGTCTATACTGACTCACCCCGCCAGGGCGTCACAAACTATAACGCTGACCGCAACGGNGAACTCACTGACGGTCGTATCGTGGTGATGGTCAACCAGTACTCAGCCAGCGCGAGCGAGATTCTCTCAGGTGCAATCCAGGATAATGACCGCGGACTCATCGTGGGTCGTCGCACATTCGGTAAAGGTCTCGTTCAGCGACCATTCCCGCTCCCTGACGGTTCTATGATACGTCTCACTGTGTCACGCTATTACACCCCCTCAGGCCGTTGCATCCAGCGTCCCTACGAGAACGGCAANCCTGAGGATTATGCTCTCGACATGAAGCACCGTTATGATAACGGCGAGTTCATGAGCGCTGACAGCGTGCATTTTGCCGATTCTCTCCGCTACGAAACTCTTCACTTGAAACGCCCGGTATATGGTGGGGGCGGTATCATGCCTGACCTNTTTGTNCCNATCGACACGACCCATTACAGCGACTATTACCGCGACCTCGTTGCCAAGGGCGTGATTAACAACTTTGCTATCACCTATGTTGATGATCACCGCAAGGAGTTAAAAAAACAGTTCCCCACTGAAAAATCATTCATCGACAACTTCAACGTAACCCCTGAAATGATTGACGACCTCGNTAAACTTGCNAANTCNCGTGGAATNGAACCTGATCCCAACGGTCTCGAGACCTCNAGGCCGTTNATAACTTCNATTATNTCAGGNATAATAGGTCGAGACCTGTTTGATAACGCGACNTACTATAAGGTAGTATATCCCAAGTTGAATAATGAATATAAGGCAGCGCTTGAACTAATAAATGATCCGGCNCGATATAAAAAGCTATTATCCTCTCCTGCCAAATAATACTTAAATAAGGCTCCGGCACCCTAAGCCGGGGCCTTTACTCAGTTACGACCAGTCAATCTAATTCACACTATTATGATAGTACAATGCAGCGTTCTTTTCGCTTTCCTCGCGATAGGCGAACTTATCGTTTACCTNACNGGCATNCCNATNCCNTCNAGNATNATCGGGATGATACTGCTCACGTTTGCACTCAAGGCNGGNGTTGTAAAAGAATGCTGGGTTGACCGCATNGCTGATTTCCTCGTGCGCAATCTCGGNTTCTTCTTCGTTCCTGCCGGGGTGGGACTNCTNAAGTGTCTCGGAATCATTAAAGCCCAGTGGTTTCCCATCGTCATGGCTACCATCCTGAGTACAGTACTCATTATCGCTACAACCGGCTGGGTACATCAGCTNGCACGACGCTCGGGAAAATTTATCACTCACCACTCTCACAAAGACTGACGCTATGGAATTCCTTACCAACAAATTTTTCCTGATAGCGCTCACGTTCATTGTGTTTTTATGCTCGCAGTGGCTACAGAAACGCACGGGAATGGTACTACTCAACCCCATCCTCATTGCAATCATCGTCCTCATCAGCTACCTGCTGATATTCGATATTGACTATGACACATACTATGAAGGAGGAATCTATATTGACTTCTGGCTCAAGCCCGCCGTGGTAGCAATGGGCGTTCCTCTATACCGGCAGCTTGAAACAATAAAAAAACAGGTTCTNCCCATACTNCTGGCCGAACTTGCAGGTTGCCTTGTGGGACTCGTCTCAGTCGTTCTTTTTGCCGAACTGTTCGGTGCTACACGTGATGTGGCTGTTTCTCTCGCGCCCAAGGCTGTAACNACACCCATCGCGATTGAGATTTCAAACGCNATGGGCGGTATCGCTCCACTCACCGCCGCCGTGGTCGTGTGTACCGGGATTTTCGGTAACCTTGCCGGCTTCAGGCTTGCCAAGCTATCACACATCAAGAGCCCCATGGCAGGGGGTCTTTCAATTGGTACCGCTAGTCACGCAGTGGGCACGGCGGCCGCCATGCAACGCGGGGAACGCTGGGGAGCATTCTCCTCTCTTGGTCTCACACTCAACGGTCTCCTCACCGCCCTGCTCTCTCCCATCATNCTTTCATTGATGGGTTATACCCCTTGACTGAAAATATAATTTTGTGTACCTTTGAGGTCAAGTTAAAGATATGGAAACGACTACACTAAAATCATTGATAGGCATGACCCTGGGGCAGTTGCGCGAAGTGGCTGCTGAGGTGGGGTTGAAACCGTTTGCCGCCAAACAGATGGCTCGCTGGCTCTATGTTGCCCGTGTTACTGAAATTGATCAGATGACTGACATTTCGCTTCAGGCACGTGAACGGCTCAAAGCTCAATACACCGTCGGTCGTGTTGCCCCCAAGATGGANGCTCGCTCAGTTGACGGCACGGTAAAATACCTNTTTGACGGCGTGGGTGGCCGCGACATCGAAAGCGTCTATATCCCTGANCGTGACCGTGCCACACTGTGCGTTTCGTCTCAGGCAGGTTGTAAGATGGGCTGCACCTTCTGCATGACCGGTCGACAGGGTTTCCATGGCAATCTCACAGCTTCAGCCATCATCAATCAGGTTCTTTCAATCCCCGAGTCCGAGACTCTTACCAACCTTGTTTTCATGGGAATGGGTGAACCGCTCGACAACCTTCAGGCCGTTCTCCAGGCAATCGAAGTTCTCACCGAGCCGTGGGGACTCGCATGGAGTCCCAAGCGAATCACCGTATCATCAATAGGCAAGCTCAAAGAGCTTAAAACCATTCTTGATACAACCAAAGTCCATATAGCTATCAGCCTCCATTCGCCCCATAGCGACGAGCGCCGCTCGCTCATGCCTGTCGAGAACGCTTACAAGGCTACTGACGTAGTCGAATTGCTGCGCAACTACGATTTCAGCCACCAGCGCCGCCTGTCATTCGAGTACATAATGTGGAAGGGCGTCAACGATGACATGCGCCACGCTGATGCCGTCGCAAGATTGCTGCGCGGACTCGACTGCCGCATAAACCTCATACGTTTCCACGCAATTCCTGACAGCGACCTGCGCCCCTGTTCAATGACAACGATGGAGGCTTTCCGTGACAGGCTTAATGAACGTGGATTCATAGCAACAATCCGTGCCTCGCGCGGAGAGGATATCATGGCTGCATGTGGAATGCTGGCGGGTAAAAAAAGCGAAGATTAAACCTTTATGGCACTCGCTCGTTCTAATGTNAAGTAACCTCTTTAACAAGATTTGAATTATGAAAAAAATACTCACCTTTTCAATCGCTCTGCTCTCGGCTGCTTTTGCAGCGCTGGCTGAAGGTCCCATGCCCTCATTCGCTACCACTACCCACGATTTTGGCAATATCAAGGAAGCTGACGGCCCCGTTACTTACGAGTTTGAGTTCACAAATACCGGTGACGAACCTCTCGTAATCGTCTCAGCTAACGCAAGCTGCGGTTGCACTAAACCTGAGGTTCCCAAGAAACCTGTAGCTGCCGGAAAATCCTCAAAGATCAAGGTTACATATCTTCCCAAAGGCCGCCCGGGTGAGTTCAACAAAACCATCCGCGTACGCACCAATGCCGCTCGCCCCAACAAGCAGATAAACCTAAAAATCAACGGAGTGGTTCTACCCGCTAATAACTAAGAGTGTGTTTGNATCTTACTTAATTTAAGATTGAGAGTTATTTTCGAGCTATCTCCAAGAGTTATCGAGAGGAGCATAGCGAGCTATGAGACCGAGATAACGACTTGAAAAGAGCCGAAAAGAAACTCAATATTAATTTAAAGTAGTCAGGATACTCTATAGTTGTAATTTAGATTATTAATTACGTGTTAAATTCAAACACACTCTAAGAGCATGAAAAAGATTATAAGCAGCCTGTCAACCCTTTTCGTAGCCCTTGCCGCATGGGCCGGTGTAGGTCCTGACGTGAAATTCATCGACGAAGTACACGATTTCGGCGCGTTTGATGAAAATGACGGCGTGGTAAAGTGCCGATTCAAGTATGTTAATGTGGGCGACGAACCTCTCACAGTCGTTGCCTCNCGTGCAACATGTGGCTGTACCTCATCTTCTTACACCAAAACTCCCNTTGAACCNGGCGATACAGGCTACGTGGAAGTGTCATACAATCCCACCGGTCGTCCCGGCCGTTTCAATAAGAAAGTTTATATTGATTTCAATACTGAGCGCCCGCGCTACACTCTCGTTATCAAGGGGGTAGTAATAGGTTCAAGTAACACCCTGCGTGGACGATACCCCGTTGATGCAGGTCCTCTGAAATTCCGCTCTGACAATATCCTGCTCGGTGAAGTGCAGAACGGCAAGAGCAAGTCAGCATTCTTTGAGGCTTATAACGCCACGCCCGATACAATCAGTCCTGAATGGCTATACATTCCTGAAGGTGTGAAGGTTAACACAAACATTCCCGCTGTTCCACCGGGCGAGCAGGCAACCTACACGGTCTATTTTGTACCCGGTAAGGATATGTATGGNATCTACACTGATAGCCTTGTAATTCAGGCCACTCCTCATGACGAGCCTTCGACCGTATCAGTTATCGCGATTATCGAAGAGGATTTCACTCGTCTCACTCCCGGACAGTTACGCGACGCACCATTGATTGAACTCGAATCCAAGGTTGTNGACCTCGGCAAAATCGACCGTAACGGTGGTCCCGTNACAGCCTCATTCACGTTCAAGAATGCCGGTAAGGACAATATGCTTGTAAGGCGCGTTTACAGCACTGACCCCGGCATAACGGTTTCAACTGATACTGACAAACTGAAGAAAGGCAAGCATGCCACGGTCAATATTACCGTTGACCCGCTGTCACTTGCATCGGAAATCCTTAACGGACGCATATCAGTCATCGTAAATGATCCCGTGCATCCCACTTCAGTAGTCCGAGTCGTTGGCGAAATCGCTAATTAATTGAAGCTCCAAAAAATTAAAAAACAAAAAAACTCCATGAAACACCCNGAAAATGATTCTCAATACATAGGCCTCACTGTCAACGAAGGAGTAGCTCAACCTCCAGTGGTCAACCCTTATCTCACCCGCCGCAAACGCAAACCCATGCCCACNTCAGGCGAGATGGTCGAGGGAATTCTCAAGGGTGACATCACNATGCTCAGTCGCGCCGTGACTCTCGTTGAGAGTCTTGCGCCTGACCACCAGCAGCTTGCTCAGGAGGTTATCGAGAAATGCCTGCCCTATTCAGGTAACTCTCGCCGCATTGGTATCACCGGCGTTCCCGGCGCGGGCAAAAGCACATCAATTGATGTTTTCGGTCTNCATGTATTGAAAAAAGGTGGCAAGCTTGCTGTTCTCGCTATNGACCCGTCGAGCGAACGCACCCGCGGCAGTATCCTCGGTGACAAGACACGCATGGAAAAGCTATCAACCCATCCCGGAGCATTCATACGCCCCTCNCCGTCAGCAGGCTCTCTTGGTGGCGTTGCACGTAAAACACGCGAGACTATCGTGCTGTGTGAGGCTGCCGGATATAATAATATTTTCGTTGAGACCGTTGGCGTGGGACAAAGCGAAACCGCCGTTCACTCCATGGTCGACTTCTTTCTGCTCATTCAGCTCGCAGGCACTGGCGATGAGTTGCAGGGTATCAAGCGCGGTATCATGGAGATGGCTGACGGCATTGTTATCAATAAAGCNGACGGNGACAACNTNGGNCGNGCTCAACTNGCTCAGGCNCAATTCAANAGNGCNCTNCANCTCTTCCCGCCCACAGCCTCAGGCTGGAGNCCNGAAGTNCTCACCTANTCAGGNTATTTTGAGCTCGGCATNCCCGAAGTGTGGGACATGATTGACCGCTATTTTGAGTTTGTGNTCGGTAACGGATACTTTGACCGCCGCCGTCGTGAGCAAGCTCGCTACTGGATGTATGAGACCATCAATGAACAACTTCGCTCACGCTTCTACAACAACCCTGATGTTGAGCACGAGCTTGCGTCGCTCGAATCAGCCGTGCTCGACAATCGCCTCAGTTCGTTCATCGCCGCCCGCGANGCCCTCCGCTTCTACGACAACCTTCCTAATAAGTAAGATCGAACCGCTCTCAACCCGCGATAAGGGCATTTGCCATTCTTGAAGAGTTTTTGTACCTTTGTGGTCAACAGGGGATTGAATCTGAATCAGTTCAGCTTGCCACTCATTGCTATCCCCTGCCTCTATGGTTATGAAACGTCTTATATTCATACTCTTGGCGGTTTCGTTATTAGCTCTTCACGTGAACGCTCAGCGCGCGTGGGAGGAAGTGGACACCCTCACTCTGACTATAGACCACTCGGGTGACAACGATTTCGTTGACGTAAATGTCAAGGACGGGTATGTTTATATTACAACTTCTCGCCCCGTAACAGTAAAAATATTCTCCATTTTGGGGCAGCTTATCGCTCAAAAGGATATTCAGGCAGGGACACACCGTGTGCGTCTCACCGCCCGCGGTATATACGTTCTTAAAATTGGTTCTGTAACTAAACGCATAACCATTTAATAAAATTTTCAAGCCACTAACTACTACAAGAATATGACCAGGCACAATGCCATTTATCACTTCCTGTTAATTTGCTTCATAGCTTTAACCGCCACCCTCCCAGCCAAAGGCCAGATTATTAACGTTCCCGATGAATCCCGCATCAATGCTGACAGCGTGCGCCGGGCATTTGACCGCGGCCCCTACTTCGGTCTCTACAAAGACAACTACTTCATCTTCGGTACAGCCGTGGGACCGAAACCTACGCGCCAGAATTCAAACGTTAAATTCCAGATTTCCATCGCTCAGAAGCTCACGAGGTCTACCCTTCCCGGTGGCACATATCTATACCTCTATTATACTCAGAAAGTGTTCTGGAACGTTCTGGAGAACTCCATGCCCATGACCGACCTGAACTTCAATCCCGGTTTAGGCCTGGCTAAACCGCTCTTCTCCAAGGGGCGCTACATTGGCAAAGTGACATTCCAGATTGAGCACGAGAGTAACGGCCGCGACAGTATATGGTCTCGTTCATGGAATAAGATTTCGCTGGGTGCCAACATCATTATCGACAATAACCTGATGGTACACGGCAAGGTATGGTACCCGATTGTCGACGGCGAGAATAACCGCGACATCCTGAAATATTCAGGTATCTATCAGATTGGAACATCAATTCTCTC
Organism: Bacteroidales bacterium; assembly: GCA_014800105.1. GTDB lineage: Bacteria > Bacteroidota > Bacteroidia > Bacteroidales > Muribaculaceae > JAAVFS01. The sequence continues at coordinate 15,925 of JAAVGQ010000095.1, forward strand.
CAATAACCGGCGCTGGAGCGGTAGTGTCGTGCTCGTCAAGCGAAAAGGCTGGAACCTGTTCAACTTCAACTCAATCGTCGAGGTTGCTTACCGACTCACGAAGAGCTCCAATCAGTTTCTCTTCGCTCAATACTATAACGGCTATGGCGAGGGATTGCTTGAATATAACAAGTTCCACTCCCAGCTGAGAGTTGGTATCGTAATCAAGCCTGAACTCTTCAGCGACTTCTGATTATCGTACTAAAGTCAAGTAAGTGTTCAAAATTAATTTATACTATATATGAGTTGTAAATTGAGGATAGATTAAAATATGAAGAAGGAGTGAAGCGAGCTTCATGACTGATGAATATTTTGATATAGACCAACTTACAACCATATAGGGTATAAAAGATTCCTCTTGAAATTCTGAATTACTTG
>JAAVGQ010000096.1 GCA_014800105.1 Bacteroidales bacterium
ATACCTTTGTGTAATGTGCCTGATAGGCATTTGCCATTGAAGGATGAGCCACCTGCAGTAGTCCACTGACAAGCCTCTCCTGCTCCCTTGTTTTTACATGCTTCTACTTCAGGTGACTCTTTGATTGCGCCAGACCCTGAACTTACGTAATTTGTGTGACAATAAAGCTGTTGATGCAATGACCCGTAATCACATGTTCCCTTATAGGACAGATCATTAATACCAGTGAAGTAACACTCATCGCCTACGGTCTTACCGTTACAAGCGATAACTTCGGGAGAAGCATCACTGCCGCTTCCTGACCCGCTACCGGAATCAATCGGCGGTAGCGGTCCTGAACTCGTTGAGACCATGTCTCTCATCTCATCTCGGCTGACCTCGTCATAGTCCGAGAAGTTAAACTTATTAGTCTTCATAGTTGTAAAGATTAAGTTTTTTAAATATGTTAACTATCACACCAATATTGCTACTGGATGAAAGAAAAACACTATGAAATCGATGACACATATGTATATACTTTTTTCAGGTTCAAATTCAGGTAATAATCTTATTTCCAAAGTTAACAGAAAAAATTTGATTTTGCAATAACTGTTTACATATAAAAGAAATAACATTGATGATCACTTTGATATTCCGAATCTAAAGTCAAGCTAAAGAAATCAGAAGGATTTGATATATTCAGCGTCGCAGACGCGTTGTATAGAGGAAACCCCACACTCGCTACGCATCGTGTGGGGCACCCCGGATACCTGACAGATGGAGTGCCGCAGGTACGACCGTAACACGCCATACCAACGCAAAACTGTGTTTATCCGGGATGCGCCGGAGAGCGCATCGGGACAGTAGCCGCGTGGCTAAGCGACCATCAGGGAGCGCAGCCCGCGGTTTACGCCCACCGTCCCCTACTTTTTGCGCGTATATGGATTGCAAATCAAGGGCAATCCATATACGCGCAAACGAAAATCGCCATATCTTATCCGCGGGCTGCGTTCGGCAAGCCTCACTTAGCCACGCGGCTATTCTCCCGACGGCCTCTCCGGGCCGTCCTGCACTACTGCTGGGCACCGCCCCTTATTTATTTGTAATCCCATCATGACGGGTTACCATTATCACCGCAACTTCCACTATCCCTTCATTTACCCTGCTACCAATACATGAAACTATGAAAAATCAAAATCTCAACATATTCTTCATTGACGAGCACAACAGCTCTAAACAGAACGGGATAGGGACCTACCGTGATCTGCTTTTACCACGGTTGGCACAGGAGCCTGATGTAAACGTAACGCTTATCTCCCTTAACTCTGACCATCAGCGCATGACTGAGGATAAGACTGAATTCGGGCGTGAATTTTCGCTGCCGTTTTTCAACAACGGGAACTGGCGCGGTAGCGGTGAGATAATATGTCCTATGCTGAAAGGTTGCATTCAGGATTCTCCCTCCAATGTTTTCATGATGAANCANTCNCCNGCNGCCGACTTCATAAAGGANCTNAANGNNNNTTTCCCNNANAGNAANATCATGNCNACNGTCCATGACCAGGGATGGTGNGGCACGCTGATGGGGAGTGAAAAGAATCTGCNCACCATTCTCGTTGANGNNNAGTGTCCCGANGGNNTNNCNCAGGAGNTNTGTGANGANGTNNGNNGNTANTGNGGNACNGANCAGGCNATNTACTCNCTNGTTGANAAAGTAATCAGCATTTCCCCGTTCATGGACACCGTTCTTGCTGATATCTACAAGGTACCGGCCGAAAAACGAGCCATGATATTCAACGGCTATAAATCATTCGGCAGGTTAAGCATGTCGCAATCTGAAGCCCGTGCAAAACTCGGTTTCAGCGATGATGAGGAACTTGTAATCTTTGCCGGCCGACCCGCCGTTCACAAAGGCATTATCCCGATGGTAAAGGCTGTCTCGAAGTTACGGAAAGGCTCACATCCGCGTTTACGGTTGATATTGTGCGGATCGATGCACGGCTTCGCCGACTATGCCGGTCTGATAAAGCGAAATACCTCGGGGCTCGTATTTGCCGGCCAGATTNCACGCCACGAGCTGCCGCTATGGCATCGGGCTTCGGATGTAGGGATAATGCCCTCATATAGCGAGCCGTTCGGATATTCGGCAATAGAGATGGCCGACATGGGGCTNCCGCTCGTAGTGTCCGACGGCACAGCCCTGCACGACATCTATCACGACGGCGAGAATGCCTTTGTTGCTTCAATCGGACCGGACGTAAATGACACCGAATACTTCACTGATAACCTTGCCGAAGCATTGCATAAGGCCCTCANCGCGACCCCGACTCGCAAAAAGAATATGGTTGCAGCCAACCGCCGGCTAATCCGCACCGACTTCTCGGTTGACACCATGGCTCGGGGTTACCTCGACGTCATGCAAGCTCTGACTGCATAGAAACCGTGCATTACCACCGCGGCTCCGCCGCTCACCATGTGGTTTTTCAAAGCTAATGTCCCCTCGCTCATTCTTTCTGCTCCGACAGTCACTAGCCTCGTAGAGGCTGAACAAAACTAACATGCTGACTAACAGCGCGGCTAAAAATGACCGTGCTCCATTGGAGNCTCAGAGAGGCGACTATACTTATCGCAGTGGGGGGGCTGGTACGTATAAAATATTCGGGATTGGTATAAAATAAAGGTGAGTTTCTTCACAGAAACCCACCTTCCTCATAACCAAAATTCAAGTATATTATTTTACTCTGTTCTTCTTTGTAAATAATCCGTCGGGATTTAATTTCCCGTTCTTTTTAGATTGCGGTACAAAGATACGAGCTTTTTTTTAATTTACAAGTTAAAATTTATAGAATAACATATGTTAAATCTATTTTCTTAATCTTTGAGCTAAAATTTACTTGAATATGTAAATATCGTTTAATATTCCTGCCAAGAGGTGATNCCGATTGATTCTATAGGTTTAGAAACAAAGGCTTTCACGAAGGCGAGAGCCAGGCGTGCGTTGGTCAGCAACGGAATATTGTGGTCGATTGCCTGGCGGCGGATGCGGTAACCGTTGGTGAGCTCACGCTTGGTGTGGTTCTTGGGAATATTGATAACGAGGTCAACGTCACCGTTGCTGATGACATCGAGAACTGAGAGNCCTTCTTCGTCGGGCCAGCATACTTCCNTAGCNTTAACTCCGTTTGACTCAAGGAACGCTGCGGTACCGGGAGTAGCGTAGAGCTTGTAACCCTTGTTGTCGAGGAGACGGCAAGCTTCGAGCATGTCGACCTTNGCACGGGCATCGCCTGAGCTTACGAGGATGCCCTTGGTGGGAACGTGGTGACCTACTGAGATCATTGCNTTGAGGAGGGCTTCATCGAAGTCGCGGCCNAGACATCCTACCTCACCGGTTGATGACATGTCTACGCCGAGAACGGGGTCGGCCTTGTGGAGGCGTGCGAATGAGAATTGTGAAGCCTTAACACCGATGTAGTCAATGTCAAAAGTTGATGTATCTTCTACCTCGGGTTTCTCGCCAAGCATGATGCGGGTNGCGGTCTCGATGAAGTTCTTCTTCAATACCTTGCTCACGAAGGGGAACGAGCGTGAAGCACGCAGGTTNCATTCTATAACCTTAACGTAGTTGTCTTTAGCGAGGTACTGGATGTTGAAGGGNCCTGAGATATTGAGCGCTTCGGCTATGCGGGCGCTGATGCGCTTGATGCGGCGGGCAGTTGCCATGTATATCTTCTGGGCGGGGAACACGAGAGTGGCATCGCCTGAGTGTACGCCGGCATATTCAACGTGCTCGGAGATTGCGTATTCGATAATCTGTCCGTTGCGTGCCACGGCGTCAAACTCGATTTCCTTGGCGTTCTGGAGGAATTCTGAAACTACTACGGGGAATTCCTTGGAAACCTTTGCTGCCTGGCCCAGGAAGCGGTGCATCTGTTCGTAGTCGTAGCATACGTTCATTGCGGCGCCTGAGAGGACGTAGCTGGGACGGATGAGAACGGGGAAGCCTACTTCTTCAACGAAAGAATGGATTTCATCCTCAGTGGTGAGTTCTTTCCAGCGGGGCTGGTCGATGCCAAGCTGGTCAAGCATTGCTGAGAATTTGTGGCGGTTCTCGGCGCGGTCGATTGAAACTGGTGATGTGCCTAACACGGGGACGTGGCGNCGATAGAGTTTCATCGCGAGGTTGTTAGGTATCTGGCCACCCACGCTCACGATTACGCCACGGGGCGTTTCGAGGTCGATGATGTCCATTACGCGCTCGAAGCTGAGTTCATCGAAGTAGAGGCGGTCACACATGTCGTAGTCAGTTGACACGGTTTCAGGATTATAGTTAATCATGATGGCCTTGTAACCGAGCTTGCGGCAAGTGGTGGCNGCGTTNACNGAGCACCAGTCAAATTCAACTGAGCTACCGATGCGGTAAGCACCTGAACCCAGTACTATAATATTNTTGTGAGAGTTGAGNTCGTAAGGGATAGAGTTTTCGGTAGCACCGTAGGTAACATAGAGGTAGTTGGTGAGCTCAGGGTATTCTGATGCTACAGTGTTGATNCGGCGAACGCAGGGNGTAATGCCCATTTCCTTGCGGTGGTTGCGCACGCGGAGGACGTCATTCTCCATGTTGCCTGAGGGGTTCTCGACAAGACGGGAAATCTGGAAGTCTGAGAAACCGAGGCGCTTTGCTTCACGCATTGTCTCGCGGTCGATGTCCTCAACGCTTCCGCCGCGCTCGCTGAGCTGTTTGGCAAACTTAACGATGTTGTTTAGGCGGTCGATGAACCAGATGTCAATCTTGGTGAGGTCAGCAACGCGCTCGGGGGTGTAGCCCTCTTCGAGAGCCTGAGCGATGGCGAAGATGCGGGTGTCGGTGGGGTGGGTGAGAGCGTGCTCGAGGTCGTCAACGTGGAGATCGGTGTTACCCACGAAGCCATGCATGCCCTGGCCAATCATGCGGAGTCCCTTCTGGATTATTTCCTCGAAGCTCTTACCTATTGACATGATTTCACCAACTGACTTCATTGAAGAACCAATCTCGCGATCAACACCTACAAATTTTGAGAGATCCCAGCGGGGAATCTTCACGATCATGTAGTCAACCTCCGGTGCCTTAGCCGCTGAGTAGGGTGTTCCGGGCTCGCCAATCTGATTGAGGGTGTATCCTAATGCAAGTTTAGCAGCTACGAAAGCGAGGGGGTAGCCTGACGCCTTTGATGCGAGAGCTGAAGAACGGCTGAGGCGCGCATTGATTTCGATGATGCGGTAGTCGTTAGTCTCGGCGTTGAAGGCATACTGGATGTTACACTCGCCCACGATACCGATGTGGCGTACAACCTTGGTCGCGATATCTTGGAGCATCTTGATTTGCTCGGGCTTGAGTGAAACGATAGGAGCGACAACGATACTTTCACCGGTGTGGATGCCCAGGGGATCAAAGTTTTCCATGGGAACTACGGTGAAGCAGAGGTCTGACGAGTCACGTATAACCTCAAACTCGATTTCCTTCCAGCCTTTGAGCGATTCCTCGACGAGAATCTGGCGAGAGTATGCGAGCGCGCTTTCGCAATGCTTGATGAACTCTTCATCGTTATTGCAGATGCCTGAACCGAGACCGCCGAGAGCGTAACCTGAACGAACCATCACGGGGTAACCTATGCGATGAGCAACCTCGAGAGCGTCCTCAAGGGTCTCGACTGCCTGAGAGACGGGTGTCTTTACGTCAATTTCATTAAGCTTCTTAACGAAGAGGTCACGGTCTTCAGTAATCATGATAGCTTCAACTGAAGTTCCCAGAACCTTTACTCCGTATTTTTCAAGAGTGCCGTCAAGGTAAAGTTGAGTACCGCAGTTCAGCGCGGTTTGTCCTCCAAAGGCGAGCAGAATGCCGTCAGGCTTTTCTTTCTTGATAACTTCTTCTACAAATTCAGGAGTGATGGGAAGGAAATATACGCGGTCAGCAATGCCTTCTGAAGTCTGGATAGTGGCAATGTTGGGGTTGATGAGAACTGATTCGATTCCCTCCTCTCTGAGAGCTTTCAGTGCTTGAGAGCCTGAGTAGTCGAATTCGCCGGCTTGACCTATCTTCAAGGCACCCGAGCCAAGTAAAAGAACTTTTTTCATCTTGATGCTTAAGTTGTATAATGATTAAGGGGGTAGTAGGGTTACTACATTTTTGCAAAAGTACTAAAAACAATTCATTTTTCGGTGCCGTTGAATTAAAAATTAAGTCACAAATTTTTTAGCTTATTAAAGCGCTGAATGGTAGTGTCTTGTATTGTTGGGTGAGAAATTTTATGAAAAAAAGTTCAAGAAAAGTTTGCAAGTTTAAAAATTGTGCGTACCTTTGCATCGCTTTAGCAAAGAAAGGGCGTTTAGCTCAGCTGGTTCAGAGCATCTGCCTTACAAGCAGAGGGTCGGCGGTTCGAATCCGTCAACG
>JAAVGQ010000035.1 GCA_014800105.1 Bacteroidales bacterium
TGATAGATTCCTTCCTGTGATGGCTTGTTGTAATAGGGAACGACTGAGAGGATTGCGCTGAAAGCCGAGAGGTCGTTATCGTTTATGCGGCGAATGACATCGGCCGTGCAATTACCGCCAATGCCTATTACCAATGGCACGCGACCGTTGACCCGGTCAACGATAAAATCCTTGACAGCATGTTTTTCTTCATTTGTTAGAGCGGGAGTCTCGGCTGTTGTGCCTAACACCACGATGTAGTCAACCTGATTAGTTATCTGGTACTCGATGAGTCGTGCAAGAGCTTCGTAGTCAATTGACTTGTCGGTCTTGAACGGAGTAATCAGGGCGACACCCATTCCTTTTAGGTTTATTCGAGCCATATTGGAAATTTATTTTGTATCGCAAATTTATGAAATATCTTGCATAGTTACACAAAAAAACACTATCTTTGTATTGAAATAAGGCCCCAGGCGGGGTAGGTGGACAAATTTGGCTGCTTGCAACCACTCGAAAAAATGCTAAAACTGCGATGTCGTGCTTTATTACGCTTTCGCGACGTCAATCACCGTTTTTAAGTATGTTTTAGTATTATGCCCGGGTATGCAAGTCATTCTAGGTCTATTTTTTTATTCCGCCGGCTAATTCCTTAAAGAATAATATTAACAAAACATACTGATTATGAATTATCTTTTTACGTCTGAGTCGGTCTCTGAGGGACATCCTGACAAGGTGGCCGACCAGATTTCAGATGCTGTCCTCGATGAGTTTCTCGCTCATGATCCTTCGTCCAAAGTCGCATGCGAGACCCTCGTGACCACCGGTCAGGTCGTTGTTGCCGGCGAGGTCAAGAGTAATGCCTACATTGACCTGATGGATGTCACCCGCCGTGTGATCAAAAGTATTGGATATGACCGCAGCGAGTTGAAGTTTGACGGCGAGGCATGCGGCGTCCTGTCAGCCCTGCATGAACAGAGCGCCGATATCAATCGTGGCGTCGAGCGTGCCGAGCCTCAGGAGCAGGGTGCCGGCGACCAGGGCATGATGTTTGGTTATGCCACTAATGAGACCCCCGTTTACATGCCCCTCACCGTTGCATTGAGCCATGCTCTGCTTAAAGAGCTGTCGGCAATTCGCCGTGATCTTTCGGCTATGACTTATGTTAACGCTCACGGCCAGACGGTAAGCTATCTGCGTCCCGACTCCAAGAGCCAGGTCACCGTGGAATATGATCAGAACCATCGTCCCGTGCGCGTTCACACTATAGTAGTGTCAACTCAGCACGACGATTTTATTGAGCCCGGTGAAGGAATGTCCCAGGAGGAAGCTGACAGCCTCATGCTCAAGACTATTACTGAAGATGTTCGCAACGTGTTGATTCCCCGCATGATCGCCACCCTGCCTGATCATCTCAAATCACTCGTTGACGACAATTTCATTCTCCACGTCAACCCCACCGGGAAATTCGTGATAGGTGGCCCTCACGGTGATACTGGTCTCACGGGCCGCAAGATTATCGTTGACACCTATGGCGGCCGCGGTGCCCACGGTGGCGGTGCATTCTCAGGAAAAGACCCCTCGAAGGTTGACCGTTCAGCTGCTTATGCAGCCCGGCATATAGCTAAGAATCTCGTGGCAGCCGGCGTGTGTGACCGTGCCCTCGTGCAGGTGGCCTATGCCATTGGAGTGGCTGAACCCGTGAGCCTGTTTGTCAATACCGAGGGAACATCCCGCGTGGATTTAACTGATGCCCAGATTTCTGAAAAAGTAAAACAGCTCTTTGACATGCGCCCCCATGCTATCGAGAGACGCTTCAACCTGCGTTCACCCATATACCTGGAGACTGCGACTTACGGACACCTGGGACGCACACCCCGCAAAGTGGTGAAAACATTCAAGTCACGCTATGAGGGTGATAAAACCATCGAGGTTGAGCTTTTCCCCTGGGAGAAACTCGACTACGTTGATCTTGTCAAGGAAGCCTTCGCCCTCTGAGCTACTCGCCCTCAGGCAAGCTATAGCATGACGATGAAACCGGAAACAACCCGCAAGGGTTGACTTTTTGATAGCACGGGGTAGAGGGTCGTTAGACCCGGCCACCCCGTGGAATATCGGCATATATAGTTTTATGTGTCTTGGGATTGCCACTAAGACGCAATCCCAAGACACAAGAGTGTGGGAATAATACTATTCACGGGGTGGACGGACCCGTTGGGTCCTCTACCCCGTGCTATCAAAAAGTTAACCCGTTCCGGGTTATTGCTTCTATACGGATACATGGCACATATTTTCCGGGCCGTCCTTGCACCCTCCCTGTTTGCCTTCGGGTGGTAACCGGTTATTCCGGGATAAAGCCGCCGACGGTGAAGCGGACGCCTGACCGCCGGCCACACACATACACCCCGCTCGGTATGTCACGGTGAATCAGATTGTTGATATAGAGCGGCTCGCCCGACATGATTACCGAGCAACTGAACGTATCGCCGGCCTCGAGCCTTGTGCCCTCAGCGTCCACCACTTCCCAACGGCTGTTGCCGAGATACTTTATGAGGCATATTCTCGAGGGATGCCACATCAGTTTCACGGTATTTCCCGGTTTAATGTCTCTATCTACATTGAGCACTTTCACGTCAACAAATCCACTCTCTATTTCAGGCACGTTTCCCGTGAGAAATTCCGCGTAGTCACGCCATCCGCAATATTGGGCCAGGAGGTCGAGCGTGGATGTGCGGGTCACGGTGTTCTCCTTCAGGTAGCCCCATATCCTTTTCAGGGTGGTGGGACTAAGCAGCGTGCCAGTGCGCTCGAAAATTTTCATCGCGAGCTGTTCAAAGTCCTTCGACTTTACAATTGCCATTCCTGAGGTTGCCTCAACCTTGCGGCAAAGTGATTTTATTATTTCTTCTTCAGTCATACTTAGTGTATGTAGTAAATTTAACGCTTTAAAAGAATCGGGCGTGATAACGGTTGTCATTATCTCACGCCCGATATTGAAAACTGGTTTAAACCTTTAGGTTAGGTAATAGTTATTTTACCGCAATCTTCTTGGCAACCTGGCCCTGACGAACGATGTAGAAACCCTTGGCAAGGTTGTCAACCGAGTTACCCATAAACATGCCCTGCATGTTGTAAACCTCATATGGAGCCTCGTAATCAATACCGTTGTCGGCAACGGGACCGTCAGCGATCACCTCATCAATGGCGCTGTTGTCTGACTGCACGGTAACCTCAAGAACGGGGCCGTTGGCATACATTGTCTCAGCGATAATCTTACATTCATTACTGCTTGCTCCGTAGGTTGTGCTTAGCGTCTGAATGGTTTCTTCGGGGTAAGCGTCGGGATCCTGAATGGTAACCCAGCCGTTTTCATCAACAGTAGCGATGAGAGGATTGGTTGAGCGCCAGAAAATCTTGGGAAGTGTTACATTGTCAGGTTCGATGCGGGCGCTGAGCTGGAACTTGGTGCCGGGTTCTCCCTTAACCGGGATATCGCCGCTCTCATTAATAAGACGTGTTGCCACAACCATGCCGATGCCATTGAATCGTTCCCAACAATAGTATGAATCGCTATATAAATCAAGAATGCTGCGGTCGCCCGGATCCTGAACATAGAGGTCGCCCGAATAGTCGCTGAACGTATTGTTGGGAGCTACAGGGGGCTCCTGTGCGGTTATTGCTACTGTTTTAGCGGGACAGTTCATAAATGCGTTGGCTCCGATTTTGGTAACACCGTGACCCATATTGATGGTAGCGAGCCTTGTATTGCCGGCAAATGCCGATTCACCTATAGTTTCGACTGAAGGAGAAACGGTCAGGGTAGTAAGGCCGGTACAACCGCTGAATGCATTGTCGCCAATAGTCGCAACGCTGCTTCCCAGCGTTACTGATGAAAGCTTATTCAAGTTACTGAATTTCTCGGCCGGAATCTCAAGCATGCCATTACCTATTGTAAGATTGGTCATATTTGAGCATTTAGAGAAATTGCACTCAGGCATATCTATCAATATATCGCCGATAGTAAGAGTTTTTATGCTGCTGTTAAATCCATCGGGGAGTGTATCAATAGGACGTCCAAGATACAGAATCTCAGGCGAGCAGTAGTAGGTTCTATAAGAAGCGCTAACATTGGCAACACATGTTCTATTAAGCTCTGTGGAAAAAGCATCACTTGCAATTTCAATAGGATTCAATCCATCCTCTAAAGTAACATTGATGGGATCAAGTGTAATGTCAGCATAATTACCACCAGAATAAGTATACTTTGCATTATAACTGCGGAAAGCTCCTTCTCCGATACTTTCTACTGAAGCAGGTATAGTAATCTCAGAAAATCCGTTCCCATGGAAAGCCTCTGTTCCAATTGACTTAACCGAACCTGGAATCTTTACTGATTTAAGACGGCCTGATACTGTCCTTATTTGGTAAGAATCCTTTTGTTCCCAACCTGTATTTGTCGGTGATACAACAAAAGCATAAGACTTGATTGCTTCTATTCCTTCGGGAATAACAAGGTTAGTAAGTTCTTCATCATTCAGCCAAAGTCCGTTTTGAGACCAGCCGGCGGGGTTCGAATCATTATTCATAAAGTCAATATTGCACCATGCTGTTAAGTCGGTCATAGTGATCTGGTTGACTTGTCGGTAAAGAAAGGCATTCGAGCCAATAGATTTTAATGAAGAGGGAATGATCAAGGTATTCGTGATTCGATTAGAATTATAGAATTTCTCATCCATTGAGAAGGCTGATTTACCTATTGTTTCCAGATTTTCAGGTAAGTTGAATGATTCTAAATATCGGCAGTTGTAGAAAGCATAATCACCGATGGTGCTGATAGTCCCGGGAAGAGATATTGAGGACATATTGCTGCAATCCTTGAATGCTGAGTCAGCTATGATTTTAATTTCAGGGCTCAGGCTGACATTGGTCAGAGCGGTACANCCTTTGAATGCCGACGTGCTGATTTCAGAAATTTTTGCATCCTTGTGAATGCTGAGCTTAGTGAGCTTGTTNCAGTTAAGGAATGCTTCGGGACCTATGGCTGTAACATAATAGCGCTGGGGGTTATCCGGGTCGCTGTCATCGGTAAAGCGATAGGGTATTGATGCCTCGGTCATGCTCTCATAGTTACCNTTGATGAGCACAGCCTGAAGATTNTTGGGATCCTCGATAAGTCGATACTTAAATACGTTATCATCAAACGTTCTGCTGGCATTATACCCGTTTACAGCAATATTTTTGAACTGGTTCCAGTCTGATTGCATGTAAGTTATAAGTGTATTTACCGGGATGTCAAGGATTGCATTATCATAAGTATCACTATTAAATATATTCTGCTGATAAGTAATAGGATCGTTCCAATTAACTTTTACAGAAGTGAGACCGCTACAACCTGAGAAAGCATTGTAACCTATTGATTGTACAGATGCCGGAATTACTATTGATGTGATATTGCTTGCACCATAGAAAGCATAGTCATTGATTTTGCTGACAGTTTCAGGAATTATTACATCAGTAACCTCTTGCCCGGCTATGTACAAATTATGGGCGTAATAGAGAGGGTTTGAGCCCCAACCATATTCTATACTGCAAAGAGTCTCTATGCTTGCAAAATCAGCCTTTTCAAGAGCCTCACAATCAGAGAAGGCATACCTACCGATCTCCTTAACNGACTTGGGTATGATAATAGCTGTCAATTCTGTACAATCACTGAAAGCATCTGCTCCAATAGTTTCGACTGTGTTAGGAACTGAATAATCTCCCTTTAAAGTTATTGGGGCGAAAAGTATAGATGCTTTATCTGGTCCGTAAATCCAATCGTTTTCTAAAATCGACTCTTCCGGATTGTAGCCTATAGATGCTCCGAAGAACGCATTTCCAGTTCTAAACGGATTCTCTATAGTACTAGGGTAAGCTGACTTTAAAAGATAATAACAGTTATAGAAAGCATCTTTACCAACTGACTTTACAGAAGGGGGTATAATAACAGATTTAAATCCAGGTCCGCATGCAAACGCATATTGTCCAATAGAGTCTACTGTATCAGGAATAATGATATTTGTAACTTCCTCTCCATTAATATAAAGATGATTTACTTGACTTAGAGGGTTAGAATATAAATTGGAGAACTTAATTTTGCATATATTTTCTATATTAGCAAATTCAGCTTTTGATAGGTTTGTGCAGTTATAAAAAGCATCTTCACCAACTGACTTTACAGAAGTGGGTATGATAACGGATCTAATTTCAGTTCCGCATGCAAATGCATATTTCCCAATAGAGTCTACTGTGTTAGGTATAACAATATTTGTAACTTCTTGCCCGTTAATATTAAGATGATTTGCTTGACTCAGAGGGTTAGAGGTTAAATTGGAGAACTTAATTTTGCATAGATTTTCTATGCTGGCAAACTCAGCTTTTGATAGGGTAGTACAACCGTCAAATGCAGAGGCCCCGATTGATATTATAGACTGGGGTATTATAATGGATTCTAGCCCTGAACATCCGTAGAATTCTTCCTCGGTTATATAAGGAAGATTCGAATCCAGATGTACNGTTTTAAGATTTGTTTGAAGGCTAAATGGTGAGTTTTGGTTGTTTGTCGAATAACTTAAAGGACGTCCTATANACAATTCTTCAAGCGGACAATCGTAAAATAGTCCCTGGAGAGATTTTCCTACACCAAGGGTCAGGACTTCATCGCCGCTCTCAATTATTATTGATTTAAGATTATTACAGCCATTAAAAGCATTATCACCGATTGATAAAACAGACGCGGGAATTGTTATTGATCCCAGGTGTGTGCAGTCTTCAAAGGTTTCTTTTTCGATGCTTGTAATTGTTCCCGGTAGAGTAATTTCACCAGAAACATATCTACTAACAAAATATATATGATCGGGACCATATAGTATTTTATCTTCTATCCAGGCTCCCTCAGGATTGTATCCCACGGTAACGCCGTAACTTCTCCATTCATAGTAGCTTGATGTAAATTGATGAAAAGTATATCCAAACGGATCTTTTACTGTCGTCGGATAAGCAGATTTAATTAGATTGGTACATCCATAGAATGCCTCGGATTCGACGGAAATTACCGAAGGAGGCAGTATAACTTCATTTAAGCCACTGCAATTATAGAATGCCTGATAGCCTATTGAGGTGACCTTTGATGGTATAGTTATATACTTTATATTACTACATTGGTAAAATGCACTTGCTCCGATTCCCTCTAACGATTCGGGTAGAATTACTTTTTCCAAACTACTGCAGCCGTAAAAAGCATTATTAGCTATTAAGGTGACATTTTGTGGAATTTCTATGGAGGTCAAACTACTACAACCATAAAAAGCACTTTCACCTATTGAGTTAACATTTTGTGGAATTTCAATTGAGGTCAGCTTGCTGCAATCTTTAAATGCCTGATCACCTATAATTTCTACTGATTCAGGTATAGAGAAAGTTGTTCTATTACTAATCATAACATTGATTAGCTTAGTTCTATCAACAGATATTTCATACCAATCTTCGTCCGAATGAATCCATTCTGATACTAATGAACCATCATCACCTATGACATTTATAGTCTCAATATTGGGTATACGGTTATCCTTAAGTAGATCTTTAACATTTTCAACGTATCCTGAAATAGTAAGTGATTTAAGATTATCACTTGAGAAATCCAGCCATATTACAGTTGCGGTATATGTTTTATTTTTAAATTCATACTCGTAGCTTTCTGGAATAGTTACCGATTCAAGAGATGGGTCAATAGCTATTACTGTACTCCCCGACGCTGAGGTCGCCTCATAAGTAATGCCATCAATAGTTGTCTGTACCGCTGTCCAGGCATGCGCACTCAAAACATTGAGAAAAACAATGAGTAAAATCAAGAGACCTCGGTAAGAAGTCCCCTTGATGAATCTCGGTATTACTATCTGAGATGGATAGCCATCCGAATGAAGTAAAAGTTTTTTCATTGATGTTTAATTTGTTGATTTATTTTTGAGGTTATTGTGTAATGTTTATGGTTTATGGGAGTTGGAGCTTATGAATTGGGTGCAGGATGCCGAGTGAGTGGAACAGTGTCTATATTTTCAAAGCGAGAAGTACGTGAAAATCGGGAACTCAGGAAAGTCCTTTTGTGTCCTTTCGGGTTACGCATTCCATTTGATGTCCAAAGGTACTACAAATGGCGTGTATTGCAACAATAGTGTGGCAAAATTTTGAAAAAATGTGTTATTTTTGCGCTATGAATACGAGTAATTCCTCCGAGTCGGGATTTGTCAGGGATTCTGACTCCGATTTTCGCGTTTTGACGGGGATGACTGACGTCGAGATTCTCCGGGTATCAAAAACCAATATTATCGCCCGTGGAAGGCGGTATGGCCGGCTGTGGTTTCTAAAAGGATTGCGGCCTGAGGTGCGTGATTCCAACGTTAACCGCCGTCAACTCCAGAAGGAGTTCGAGATACATTCGCGACTTCTTGATGTGGGAGTAGTTCAGGCAGTGAGTCTCGAGATAATCGGAGAGCTGGGCCTGTGCATAGTCGAAGAATGGATTGAGGGAAAAACCCTTGCACAACTGCTGCAGGAAGGCGAGCTCACGGAGAAAGAACGCCGCAGGATAATGCGTGAGATCATTCGCGCGGTGGGCTATATCAACAGCAGGGGCGTTGTTCACCGTGATCTGAAGCCTGAGAACATAATGGTGCGTGATGTGGGTGGTAGCGTTGTTATCATCGACTTCGGGCTTGCTGACACTGATGACTACGTGGAATTGAAGCAGGGAGCGGGCACAACCGGGTATATCTCGCCTGAGCAGATCAGTGACAGGCAGGCCAGGCCGTCAGATGATATCTACAGTCTTGGCGTGATAATGAAGCAGCTGTGTCCCGGTTACAACCGTATAGCAACGCAATGCACCGGCCCGGTGGATAAGCGCCCCGTGGATGCTGAGGCATTGTTGAAAATGATTGATGCGCGAGACCGGCGGCCGCGACGGCTGCTGACGGTGGCCTGTGGTGCAGTGGTGGTTGCGGGCATCGCGATGCTGATGAATCATTACCTTGAATTGTCTGATGCAACAGAACGGGCCCAGCATCGCGTCGCAATACTGTCAGAGACTAACCGTGCCCAGGAATTACGCGTGACTGAATTGACTGACTCGTTGACGGGGATGACTGACCGCATGAATCGTGCCGAGGACGAGATCAAACGAGTGGATTCATATAATGCATCGCGCGCGAGGGCTTACGTCGAGGGGTGCAGGAAGATTGACGAGGCAATCAAGAAATTTGACAGTGAAATTCAATCTGATCTCGATAATCCCAGTCCCGAGTTTTATGATAAGGTAGGTGTAATGCGCAAACGTGTTCTGGCTATATGTGAGTATGCCTTTGACCTGAAGAGGTTCCCCGAGTTGCACGAGGATGATAAGTATAAGTTGAGGGAAGAGTTGCAGGACCATTTCTACTCAGTATATTCGTCTTATTATACTGAGTGGCAGGCAAAATTCTACAGGGATGAAGTGGACAAAAACTGGGGGCCGGGGGGATATGCGCCAAAGCCCGCCTCTATAGATGTTAATGACACTGACAGTGTGCCTCAATCAGAATGACAGGTTGAAGCACCGGGCGCGAGGGCAAGAGCGTGACGAAATATGGCTGCCGGCAGCGGCGGTCACCACAGTAGTGTAACCCGCATCAAATGTCAAAAAGTCAAAAAGTTTCTATAAGTTTTGAGATATTAAGCACTATTTACTATCTTTGTGCGATTATTGCGCCGTGACCCCACGTGTGCAATGGTCGTGTTTAACTGTAAAATAATAAATCAATCAAAACAATAAACTATTAAATGTCAGCACTTGAACAAATCCGTAAAAGACCTGCCCTCATCATTTCGATCTTAGGTCTTGCTCTCTTACTGTTCATTTTTACAGCGATCAGTAACCCCGAAAAACTCTTCAGCGATCCCAGCACAATCGCTAAGGTCGATGGCAAGAAAATCGATTATGCCGATTTTCAACAGCGTGTTGACCAGCTCCGTAGCCAGTACGAAGCTCAGGGATACAAGAATATTGACAACGCGATGCTCCAGGAGCAGGCCATGCAGTCACTCATCGACGAGCAGCTCATGAATGCCGAGATGGAAAAGCTCGGTATCGTGGTTACACCTGAGGAGCTCGGCCAGGTAATGCTGGGCCAGAATATCCCCATGCCCATTCAGCAGCTTTACTACCAGCGCCAGCAGCAGGGACTCTACACCGGCTATGAACTCCATGAACTCGCTACCAACCCTCAGCAGTATGGCCTCGACGCTCAGACTGCCGCTGCCTACAAGCAGCAGTGGGCTGACCTTGTAGAGCAGGTGCGCCAGATGCTCACCCAGCAGAAGTTTGCCTCTCTTCTCACCGGCGCTCTCGTTGCCAACAACCTCGACGCGCAGGCTCAGTATACTGAGAACAACGGTTCACGCGAAATACGCTTCGTGAAGGTAGATGCGTCTACACTATCTGACAGCGATGTTGAAGTTTCTGACGCCGATATCCGCAAACAGTATGACGCTGATAAGAATATGTATCGTCTTGACGAGGATACTTACCTCGTGTCTTACATCCTTTCTCATGTTACTCCCAGCGATGCTGACCGTCTTGAGGCTACTCAGGCAGTAGAAGCAGCTCTCATGGGAATGCGCGAGCAGGCCGGCACGAAAGCACTCGCTGATAACAACAAGTTTGTCGTTACCCGCCTCAACACTGCCGAGAAGTATCTTCCCGCCAACATTAAGGATAAGCTCGAATCACTCAAGCAGGACACCGTTCAGCAGCTCTCTTTCTATGACAACAAGTACACCCTGGCTAAATACCTCGGTGCAGATGTAGCTGTTGACTCAATTTCGTTTGACATCATCGGTATCGCTGAATCAGCTGACGTTGACTCAATCCTTGCAGCCCTCAATGCCGGCGCAGCACTCGCTGACATGCCTGAGGGTGCAATCATGCAGTCACAGCTTGACCAGCGCGTTTCTCTCCTCAACGGTAACCCCAATCTCAACCTCGTTCTTGCTAATGCAACCGTGGGTGAGTACTTCAACGCACCTGACTATACCGGAACCCCCAACATGGTTTTCCGCCTCGTGTCAAAGGATGCTCCCGTTCCCGTTTACAGCATTGCTGAGGTAACTTACCAGCTCGAACCCTCATCAGCTACCATCAACGATACTCAGAGCCGCCTGCGCGCTTATGTTGCCAATAACAGCAATTCAAAGGATTTTGCAGCTAATGCAGTTTCAGCCGGCTATACAGCTATTCCCGCTACCGTGAACAACTCTTCACTCTCTATTAATAATGTAGCTGATACTCGCGCCCTGGCTAAGTGGGCAGTCAATGCTAAGAAGGGTCAGGTATCTGACGTGTATAGCAACGATGACAAGAGCTTCTTTATCGCTGCAGCTCTCAATAACAAGTATGACAAGGGCTACACTCCCGTGAGTGACTCGCAGGTCAACGCTCAGGCTCGTGCCAAGGTCGTTCGTGACAAGAAGATTGAAACACTCCAGGAGCGTTACAACGGCAAGGGTAATTCAGTTGATCAGTACGCTTCAGCTATGAATGCTAAGGTTGATACTGCAACCGTAACCTTTGGCCAGAATTACGTGCGTGGCTTCATGCCCGGCGACGGCAAGCTCATTGCGGCTGTTTCGGCTGCCAAGAACGGCGAGTTTGCAGGTCTCGTACCCACTGATTATTCAGTTGTAGCATTCGAGGTGATCGGCGACAACGCTCCCGAGCGCGAGTTTGACGAAGTAAACGACGTAACCTACTTCCAGCAGTCACAGGGAGCTAACAACGTCCTCCGCAACTGGAACCTCATTCTCCGCGCCAACAAATCAGTTGACAACAAGATTCAGAAATTCTTCAACGACTGATGTCGTTATAGCCATAACTGATAAAGGCGACCGGGCATTAAAAGCTCGGTCGCTTTTCATATGTGACGGGCATGTCTGTTCTGAGAGCCCCCGTGAGGGACCACAAGAAGTTAACTGCGGGAATAGCTTTGGCGCTTTAGTTGTACGAAAGCCTATCGCATAGAGAGTCTCCGGAGGAGACGAGAGAGTTTAACCGCGGACACGCCTCCGAGGCTTGGGCTATACGAGTACCTATCGCATTGAGAGTCTCCGTGAGGAGACGAAAGAGGATAACCTCGGCATGAGCCCGCGGTATTCACGACTTCCTAAGGCTGAACCCACGGAGTGGGTGAAACAAAAAAATCACACTCTCGTGAACCATTTCACCCTAACGGTTGTTTGAAAGACATAAGAACTATTTTAATTACTCTATACAACTATGAAGGAACTTAAAGGATCTAAGACTGAAGAATGCCTCAAGGCAGCGTTTGCCGGAGAATCACAGGCTGCAACCAAATATGCTTTTTACGCTAAGAAAGCAAAGAAAGACGGATACCAGCAGATTGGTGCTATCTTTGATGAAACTGCTCACAACGAGCATGTGCATGCTAAAATCTGGTTCAAGCTTCTCCATGACGGTGATGTTCCCGGGACAATTGACAACCTGAAGGATGCAGCTGCAGGTGAAGAATGGGAATACGAAGATATGTACAAGGACTTCGCAGCTACTGCACGTGAAGAAGGCTTCAATACAATCGCAGCATTGTTTGAAAAAGTAGGTGAAATCGAACGTACCCACATGGAACGTTACCGTACACTCCTCAAGAATATCGAGGATGGAATCGTCTTCTCTCGTGAGAATGACCGCGTATGGATGTGTCGCGAGTGTGGCAATATTCACTTCGGTAAGTCGGCTCCACAGGTGTGCCCCGTATGTAAGCACCCTCAGGCTTACTTCGAGCTTCGTCCTGAAAATTATTGATACTCTGTAGCGATTTGCGAAATATCGTAACTGAAATTCAATAGGTAATAAATATATACGCATAACCGAAATTCACGCGGCTGCCCTCATCGGCAGCCGCACTCTGTTTTTGATGCTTCTTATTTTGATCAAAGAAATTTTTTGTAATTTTATATCCACGTGTTATTTTAAAAATTTTTTCTTTAGGCAATTGGAATTGATATGAGTGCTCATTCTATTTTTGAAGCTGTCGTAATAACGGTATGTTTCGTGGTTATGATCAGTAAATTGGTTATTCTTTTAAGAAAGAAGGATTATTCGAGAGCTAAGACTCAGGCGCTTATGATTTTGATAGCTGTTATAGTGGCCGTTGCACTTATTATTACGTAATTTTAATGGAAATAATCCGGTAAAGTGTTGTGGGAATGAGTGAAAAGTGCTAAATTTGCACCGAAATTTGTGCCGACGGGGCTCGAATGAAGAGGAAAATGACCGCATGGTCAAGCATCCCGCCTCGCGGACGTTAACTATAAACACTTAAATAACAGATGTTTGTAATCGTAGAAATTCAAGGACAGCAGTTCAAGGCTGAGGCCGGCAAGTTCTTGTATGTACACTATCTCGGCGACGAGAAGAAAGAAGGCGACGTTGTAGAATTCGACCGTGTCCTCCTCGTTGACGCCGACGGTAACGTTAAAGTTGGTGCTCCTACCGTTGAAGGAGCAAAAGTTGTTTGCGAGGTTAAGCGTCCCCTCGTGAAAGGTGATAAGGTGATCGTTTTCAAGAAGAAACGTCGCAAAGGCTATCGTCGTAAAAACGGCCATCGCCAGTGCTTCACCCAGGTAGTGATCAAAGACGTAGTAGCATAACCCCATAAAATCTTAAAGAAATGGCACATAAAAAAGGTGTAGGTAGTTCTAAGAACGGACGTGAATCAGAAAGCAAACGTCTCGGCGTTAAGATTTTCGGTGGTCAGTTTGCTAAAGCCGGCAACATCATCAAGCGTCAGCGTGGTACAGTTCATCATCCCGGTCTCAACGTGGGCATGGGTAAGGACCACACCATCTACGCTCTCGTTGATGGCACCGTAGTGTTCACTCAGGGCCGCAACGGCCGTGCTTTCATCAATGTTCAGCCCCTCGAGGCTTGAGCAGGCACGCACTGATTGAGCGCAAATAAACGCTTTGGAGGGTAAGAACAGTCACGGAAATAGTTTCCCTAACTGTTTTACCCTCTTTTTTGTTATGTATAAAGAGTAATTTCGCTTTTTTATCGTAACTTTACGTGCCATGTTATCCCGGGTCTGCATCTCAAGCCTGTGATAGATTTCATGGCTCATTGATAATACCGTATTAAACTATAGTTTATAAACTATTAAAACATACTTTTATAAGAAAAAATGAGAAAGTGGCGTATTGAAGACAGTGCCGAGCTCTATAACATCACTGGATGGGGACGGCAATACTTCTCTATCAATGACAAAGGTCACGTCATTGTTACCCCTCGTGAAGGCTATGCCTCAGTTGACCTAAAGGAAGTCATGGACGAATTACAGGTCCGCGACATCACAGCCCCGGTATTGCTCCGATTCCCTGATATTCTTGACAATCGCGTTGAGAAAATCTCGAAGTGCTTCAAGGAAGCTGCCAAGCAGTATAATTACCAGGGTGAGAACTTTCTTATTTATCCTATCAAAGTTAACCAGATGCGTCCCGTCGTGGAGGAAATCATCACTCACGGCAAGAAATTCAATATTGGACTTGAAGCCGGCTCCAAGCCTGAGCTTCATGCGGTCCTTGCTACCAATATCGTTGAGGATGCTCTCATCATCTGCAACGGTTACAAGGATGCTAACTATATTGAGCTCGCATTGCTTGCACAGAAGATGGGACGACGCATCTTCCTCGTGGTAGAAAAACTCAACGAGCTTCACCTCATCACCGAGTTGGCTGCCAAGAATGGCGTGCGTCCCAACATCGGCATCCGCATCAAGCTTTCATCTTCAGGCTCAGGTAAATGGGAAGAGAGTGGAGGAGACCAGTCCAAGTTTGGTCTTAACTCCACCGAACTCCTCGAAGCTATTGACTTCATGGAGAAGAAGGGACTGAAGGACTGCCTCAAGCTCATCCACTTCCACATCGGTAGCCAGATTACCAAAATACGCCGCATCAAGAACGCGCTCCGCGAGGCGATGCAGTTCTACGTTCAGCTCACGAAACTTGGTTTTGATATTGATTTCGTTGACATCGGCGGCGGTCTTGGCGTAGACTACGACGGCACCCGCAACTCATCAAGCGAGAGCTCGATGAACTATTCAATCCGCGAGTATGCTAACGATGCCGTTTATTCCCTTGTGGATGCCTGCGAGAAAAACAATATCAAGCAACCCAATATCATCACCGAGAGTGGTCGCTCACTGACTGCTCATCACGCTGTCCTTGTCTTTGAAGTGCTTGAGACCACATCTCTTCCCTCGATGAAGGATACCGAGGATCTTCCCGAGGATGCTCACGAACTGGTTCGTGAACTCTATGACATCTGGGATAAGCTCGATCAGCCCGGTATCTTTGAAAGCTGGCACGATGCGCTCCAGATTCGTGAAGAAGCCCTTGACCTCTTTAACCTGGGAATGGTCGACCTTCGCACACGTGCAATGGTTGAAAAACTGTTCTGGTCAATCGCCCGCGAGGTGGGTGATATAGCCGCACGCATGAAGCATCCGCCGGAAGAACTGCGCAAGATTTCAAAGCTGCTGCCTGATAAATACTTCTGCAACTTCTCAGTCTTCCAGTCGCTTCCTGACTCTTGGGCTATCGACCAGGTATTCCCCATGATTCCCATCTCACGCCTCGACGAGAAACCCACTCGCACTGCCTCAATTCAGGATATGACCTGTGACAGCGATGGCAAGATCGGTACATTCGTTACTGATCACGGTACTTCACCCTCGCTTCCCGTTCACGCTGTGAAACCCGGTGAGCCTTACTATCTGGGTGTATTCCTCGTGGGAGCTTATCAGGAGATTCTCGGTGACATGCACAACCTCTTCGGTGATACCAACGCCGTTCACATCGATGTCTATAAGGACCGTTACGAAATTGACCGTATCATCGACGGCGAGACCGTGGCTGAGGTGCTTGATTACGTGCAGTATAACCCCAAGAAGCTCGTGCGCAATGTCGAGACATGGGTTACCAGCAGTATGAAAGCCGGCAAGATTACGCCTGAGGAAGGCCGCGAGTTCCTGAGTAACTACCGTTCAGGCCTGTACGGTTACACTTACCTTGAAAAAGCATGACCCGATACTTTATGCAGCTTGCCTACCGTGGAGCTCCCTTCCACGGCTGGCAATCACAACCTAACGCTGTGTCCGTTCAATCAACCATTGAACGGGCATTGTCGTTGATATACCGCCAGCCTGTCCCAATCGTCGGGGCGGGACGCACTGACACCGGGGTGAATGCTTCGATGATGCTCGCTCACTTTGATGCGCCCCTGGCAGTCGAGGATAAGCCGGCGTTGTTACGCTCCATTAATTCCATCGTGGGAAAGGATATTGCCGTGAGTCATATTCATGATGTCCCTCAGGATGCTCATGCACGTTTTGATGCCACTTCCCGCACGTATCATTATCATGCTATTACTTCCAAGTCGCCCTTTCTCTACACAACCGCGTGGAATGCTTCACCGTCTCTCGATTTTGACCTCATGAACGAGGCTGGGAAGATGTTACTTGACGTGGAAGACTTCACCTCATTTGCCAAGCTCCACTCTGATGCCAAGACTAATATCTGCCATGTGACGGAGGCAAGGTGGGAAAGGATAGGGGAGGACCGCTGGTGTTTCGTGATTACCGCTGACCGTTTCCTGCGCAACATGGTGAGAGCCGTGGTTGGTACACTTGTTGATGTGGGGCGCCACAAGCTCACTCTGGACGGTTTCCGTGCCGTAATCGATAAGAAAGACCGCTGTGCTGCCGGGACCTCAATGCCGGCCCAGGCTCTTTTCCTTCACAATATTACGTATCCTTACCTGCCGCCGCTCACTCCGGCCACCGAGCCGTGACCGTTGACGGGGTCTTAAATTAAGTCAAAACTTAAGATAAGGATGCTCAGGCGCGCGTAGTTACCACATTTTTTTGTATTTTTGAGAGTGAAATAAAAGTTCAACGTAACAGCAATTCGACTATGAGCACTTCCCGTATATTGTGGGCTGACGATGAGATTGACCTCCTGAAACCTCACATTATGTTCCTTAAATCCAAGGGATATGATGTTACCACGGCGTGCTCAGGACGTGACGCTGTGGAACTTGCCGAGCATGAGTCGTTTGACCTCATAATCCTTGATGAAAATATGCCCGGTCTCACGGGGCTTGAAACCCTCCCGCTTCTTGCTGAGATTGCTCCCACCGTTCCGGTTATCATGATAACCAAGAGCGAGGAGGAGAACATCATGGACCAGGCCGTGGGTAACAATATAGCTGACTACCTCATAAAACCGGTTAACCCCAGCCAGATACTTCTCTCAATCAAGAAGAATCTCCACGGCAACCGCCTCGTTTCGGAACAGACCTCTACCGGTTACCGCCAGGAATTCAGTGAGATTGGAGTGGCGATAAGTAATGCTGACACAATGGACAAGTGGCAGGCGCTCTATCGTCGCCTTGTAAACTGGGAACTCAAGCTGAATGCAGCGGAAACCAACATGGATGAGTTGCTTGAAATGCAACGCATAGAAGCAAACTCTGAGTTTTACAAGTGGGTCAAGCGAAACTATGTTGACTGGCTGAAAGGAGAGTATGGTGACGAGGATCGCCCCCTGTTAAGCCCTGATGTTTTCAAGACGAGGGTTTTCCCGCTGCTCGATAACGGTGAGAAAGTATTCTTCATCCTCATTGATAACTTCCGCCTTGACCAGTGGGAGACAATTAAACCATTGCTTGCAGAGGGCTTCAGCATGAGTGAATCTCTCTACACATCAATTCTTCCCACTGCTACGCAGTATGCCCGCAACGCTATTTTCTCGGGCCTCATGCCGGCAAAAATTGAAAAAATGTTCCCTGAACTGTGGGTCGATGAGGAGGCTGAGGAGGGTAAGAATCTTAACGAGTCCCCCATGATTGCTACGTTGCTTGAGCGTTACCGCCGTCGAAATGACAGCTTTTCCTATATCAAGATTAATGACTCTCAAGGTATTGAAAAGCTCACGCGCACAATCTCTGAACTCGACCATAATAACCTCAATGTCGTGGTTATCAACTTTATCGACATGCTATCGCATGCCCGCACTGAGTTGAAGATGATTCGCGAGCTTGCCTCTAACAATGCGGCTTACCGTGCTCTCACCCGCTCCTGGTTCCAGCATGCCGGGACGATTGACCTTTTCAAGGCAATTGCATCCCGCGGTTACACTATAGTTTTGACTACTGACCATGGCACCATTCGCGTTGATAACCCGGTGAAGGTCATCGGCGATAAGAACACCAATACCAACCTTCGCTACAAGGTAGGGAAAAATCTCAATTATAATGCACGACAGGTATATGAGGTGAAGCGACCCGCCGAGTTGCAGCTGCCGGCTCCCAACCTGTCATCAACCTATATCTTTGCCGGCGGACGGGATTTCTTCGCTTATCCTAACAATTACAATCATTACGTTCAATACTACACTGATACATTCCAGCATGGAGGCATCTCCATGGAGGAAATGATAATCCCCCTGATAACAATTAGACAGAAATGAAAACAATAGAAATTAAGAATCTCGAAGATCTCGAGCGTGCGGCTGATGAGTTTGTACCTCTCATGGATGATGCTACCGTTGTAGCTTTTTACGGTGATATGGGCGCAGGAAAAACAACTTTCATCAACGCCCTGTGCCGTCGCCTTGGAGTGACTGAGGATGTTGCCAACTCACCCTCGTTCTCGATTGCCAACGAGTATCGTTCAGATACCACGGCTGAACTTATCTATCATTTTGACATGTACCGCCTCAATAATCTCGAGGAGGCTCTTGACATGGGTATTGAGGACTACTTCGATTCAGGTGCCCTATGTCTTATCGAGTGGCCTGAACGCATCGAGGAACTCCTCCCTGACGATACACTACGTGTGAAGCTGTGGGTGAACGATGACGATTCACGCACCATGCAGATTGCACGCATATAAATTATCCGAATGGTTAAGGACAGCATAAGAATAGAACGGCTTGAAAGCGTTGAATCAACCAGCACATGGTTGCGCACTCATCGTGCTGATGCACCTAACGGTACCGTAGTCGTGACTGACTGCCAGACGGCCGGTCGCGGCCAGCGGGGTAACAGCTGGGAGGCTGAGCCCGGAAAAAATCTGACCTTTTCTATTCTCACACGTCCTCACCCCCCCGTTCCTGCCGCCGAACAATATGCGCTTAGCGAGGCCGTTGCAACCGCAATTGTGGATACTCTTGACAATCTGGTTCCTGATTTCTCTTTGCTCGAAATCAAGTGGCCCAACGATATTTATTACGGTAACCGCAAGCTTGCCGGGATATTAATTGAAAATTCCCTTACAGGTGCATCAGTTACCCGCTCTATTGCAGGCGTGGGAATAAATATAAATCAGGACATCTTCACGAGTGACGCTCCCAATCCCGTGAGCCTGAAACAGATTACCGGAAACACTTACCCACTGGAACCTCTGCTTGAGGATATTTGCCTCGCAATAGTCAGGAATATTCGCCGTATAGGAGACCCTGATGAGCGTGTTGCTATTGGGAAATTCTACCGGTCGCGTTTGTGGCGCCGGAATGGCGTGCATCCTTATATGTTCCCCGGTGGTGAGCGTTTTAATGCAAGTATTATTGGTGTCGCTCCAACAGGTCACCTTCACCTCAGGCACGAGGACGGCACCGAGAGTATTCATGCCTTCAAGGAAGTAATCCAGATTGTGGATTAAATATAACAGAATAATCACCCTTTATAATAAACACTATGAGAAGGAAATTTAGCCGATATTGCACCTCATGCATCCGACTACTCCTGTTGTTCGCCCTCGTTGCGGGTGCTTTTAATGCACGTGCCGGTGTGAGCTCGGGACAGGCTGACGGTTACCTTGACCGTGGAATATTCATGCATGATGCTTCGATTAATCTCATGGCACTTGACCAGCTCACGCAGTATGCCTCAATGGCAGGTGGTGACGAGAAAACAGCTCTCCTTGTGGCAGTTTCTCAAGCAAGTCTCAATGATCCCGCTGCATTGCAGTCACTACTCTCGTTTCAGGGTTCATATCCCCTGTCAGGCGCTCGCGACATGGTGTGGCTCGTGGCCGGAAATGTTTACATGGATCGTGGTGAATGGTCTAAGGCGCTCGAATGCTACGAAAGTATTCCTGATAGGTCACTTGCGTTGCGTCCTGCTCAGTGTCGTCTTTACAATATGGGTGTTGCTTACCTTCAGCTTGGCAGTCTTCGTGAGGCTAATAACCTGATGAGCATGCTTGATAACTCGCCTTACAGCGTTGAGTCACGTTTCTACCGTGGCTATATCGCATATCGTGATGAGGAGTACCCGGTTGCCCGAACTCTTTTAGAAGGAGTGGACGCCGACGAGATGCCGGCTGCCGCTGCGCCTTACTATCTGTGCCAGATTTATTATCTTCTGGGAGATAACGATAAGGCACTTGGTCTTGCACGTCGACTTTTGCAGGGAAACATGCCCAGGGCTTATCAAGCCGAAGTGGCACGCATTGCCGGCGAGTCGCTCTATAATCTCAAGGATGTTGACCTCGCAATTCCTTATCTGCGCCAGTATGTGAAGGATGTTGAAGGACAGCCATTGCCCTCGGCGCTCTATATCCTCGGTATGAGCCAGTATGGTGCCGGAGACTACCGCGAGGCTATCGAATCATTGAAAACTCCGTCAACGCTAAATGACGCAATGGGGCAGAGTGCTTTGCTCACCACGGGACAATGCTATATGCACCTTGGTGAAATGTCACCCGCCATTATCGCCCTGAACCGTGCGGTTGAACTTGACGCTGACCTCAAGGTTACTGAGGAGGCTTACTATAATTATTGTGTAGCCCGCAGCGATGGCGGCAAGGTGCCCTTCGGTAGCTCTGTTTCAGTGTTTGAAGGATTCCTGAAACGTTTCCCCTCGTCACGCTACGCTTCGACCGTGTCAGAGTACCTTGCGTATGGTTACATGAATGATGATAACTACGAGGAGGCTCTTGCAAGCATCAACCGCATAGCCAATCCCGGCGAAAAGGTTCTTGAAGCACGCCAGCAGATTCTCTATACCCTCGGTGCCCGCGACCTGAGCGCAGGAAAATATGACTCGGCTCTCAAGTATCTCACTGAGGCACGCAAGGCTGCCGGTAATGACCGTTCACGCGTTAACGAGTGTGACCTGTTGATGGCTGACTGTTATTACAAGAAGGGTGACTATTCCCGTGCTGAAAAATTATATAATGACTATTTGACAAAGGGTTCGGCTGCTGATGTTAACCGCGCGCTTGCAACCTATGACCTTGGGTACGCTTACTTTGCACAGAAAAAATATAACCCGGCAGCCACTCGTTTCGAGCAGTTCCTCAAGATGAACGGTATCAGCACTAACATGAAGGCTGATGCAACTAACCGCATTGCCGACTGTCTGTATGCTTCACGAGACCTTGATGGAGCAATGAAGCAATATGAAAAAGCCGCTCAGATTGAACCATCAACCGCAGACTATCCCATGTATCAGCGCGCAACTATCATGGGCTGGAGCGGAAATCCTCAGGGACATATTGATGGCTTGAACTCGATGATTGCCCGTTTCCCGGGCTCTCCTCTGGTGCCACAGGCATTGCTTGATATTGCCGAGGCACAGACAACCTCAGGTCAGCGTGATGCCGCTCTGATCACATACCGTAGAATCGAATGCGACTATCCCGCGACAGCCCAGTGCCGCCAGGCGCTCCTGCTCATGGGCTCACTGCTCAGCGAGCAGAACAAGTCAGGCGAAGCTTATGAAGTTTACCGCAGGCTCATTGCCAAGCACTCACCCTCTCGCGAGGCTAATATCGGTGCCCGCTATATGCAGGAAGTAGCAGCTGATGCCGGCAAGCTCGACGATTATGTAGCGTTCATGAAGTCAGTACCCAATGCTCCCAAGGTTGATCCGTCGGAGATTGACCGCATAACATTTACCCGCGCAACCGATGCTGAGGGTTGGCGTGCTTATCTTGAACGCTACCCCCAGGGCGAATATGCGCCACAAGCAATGCTCCTTATCGCCCAGTCATCACTATCGGCCAAGCGGTATCAGAATGCACTCGAGCAAGCATCACAACTTTTGGAACGTTATCCTGACGGCGAGTTCGTTGCCGGAGCGCTCTCGGTGAAAGGTGATGCTGAGGTTGCAATGGAAATGATTCCCGAGGCTCTCGAGAGTTACCGACTGCTCGAAGCCCGCGCATCAGATTCAGGCACGCTTAATCATGCCCGCCTGGGTCAACTCAAGGCTGCACGCGACCTCGCAATGTATGATGACGTGGTTGCTATAGCCGATCGCCTGACAGGCTCATCAACCCTTGGAACCGGTCAGCTCACCGAGGTTAACTTCATCAAGGCAACCGCGCTCAATAATCTTGACCGCGGTGAGGAAGCTGTCGTAATATGGACTTCGCTTGCTGAAAACATCAATGACCTCAACGGGGTTAAAAGTCTATACTACCTGGGCCAGTATTACCTCGATAATGATAACATGAAACGCGCGCGTGAGTATGCTGACAAACTGATTGACTCAAATACTCCCCATAGCTACTGGCTTGCACGCGGATATATACTTATGAGTGACATTTACAGGGCTAAAGGNGATAATTTCGAGGCTGACGAATACCTCAAGAGCCTCCGTGAAAACTATCCCGGCAACGAGCCTGATATTCTCAACATGATCGATTCACGTCTCAACCCTTAAGAGCCATGACTTATAGCAATACACCAAATATACTTCTAATGCTTGCGCTCGCTCTCGCGGGACAGCAGGCTGTTGCACAGAACTACACTAAGGATGTTGATGTCACTGTCGAACTCAACCCGGAGGTTAGAGCGGCATCCCGTCTTGATGTTTCGCCTATGCTTCAACTCAAGAAGTTTGAATTCTCGTCGCTGCCCACTAACGGCCGTGCGGTTCCCGCTGACGTTACTCCGATGATAACGCCGCTCGCTGCCCCCGGGTCGCAGGCTAATTATACGTCGCCTGAAACACGAGGCTACCTGTCAGGCGGCTATTTCTATAGCGAGGACTATGGTATCACTGCCGGTTACCGTGTGGTGAGTAATAATACAACCCGCGTGGACGTGTGGTCGCAGTTCAACCATGGCACAACATCAGGCAAGCCTATGAAAGTCTACAATCAGCCTGAAGACATGTCAATGGTACTCGGTGCAACCAACTGGAGCATCGGAGGCAATGTTGTGAATACCACTAAGGCAGGACAGCTTGAGGCTAAGGCATCATATACACTCACTCGCTATAATTATCCTGATTTCATGGTTGAGCCCTTGAAACAGGGAATCAATCGCGTGATAGTCAATGCAGGGTGGAGTTCCCCCGCTGCATCTTCAAGCCCGTGGAGTTACAGCGTGAAGGCCGGCATGGAAGAGTTCGGTTACACCCGCCGCATCGTTCCCACCGGCTATGTGCGCGTGAGTGACAGCAACAAGGCGCTTAATGAATTGGTCGCCAATATCAATGCGTCAGGTTCTTACAGTATCTCATCAGGAATGAGTATCGGCGTGAACCTGGGCTATAAAGCAGCTATGACCAATAATCTTCAGGATCTTGATTTTGACGGCAAGCGCATCTACCTGCTTGACAACAAGAATTTCGGCATCCTTACAGCCGGAGCCAAATTCAGCTTCAGCTCATCTAACTTCAGCGGTTACGTCGGAGGACAAGCTGATATAACTAATGGAAGTGGTGACGGTACTTTCTTAGGAGCAAGCGGCTTGCTAAACTGGAAGCCCTCGGGATATTTTCGGCTCTCAGCCGAGTTTAATTCCGGAAGTAAGCTCAATACGGTGAGCGACCTCTACGAGATGAGTCGCTTTATTCTCCCTTACGGTTTCAAGGGCATCTCTCACGTAGACGGTGATGCGGCTCTCAGCATGAAAATAGGTTCTTTCCATGGCGTCAGCTTTACTGCCAAGGGCGGTTTTGCAAAAGCATCCAACTGGATGTCGCCCATCATTGCACAGGATATGTCACTCGCCATGGGTTGTGACCTACAGTCGGTTTACTACGTATTGCGCCTTGACTATGACGGTGGTTACAGAGTGAGCGGATATGCCAGCTACGAAGGCGCTCTCAGTGACGAGCCCGGTCACGCATATTATCGCTGGGATGACCGTGCATCAAACGTCGCCAATGTGGGCGTGCTGTGGCATCCTATTGATGCCTTGACGCTTGGAGCGGAATATGAATGGCGTATGGGGCGTAAGGTCTGCGTGCTTGAAAAGGTAACTTCTCCATTCGAGGATGACCAAGTTACCTATGACTACTTCGCTCTTAAGAGCCTTGGTCGCATAGGCCACGTTAACCTGACTGCCAATTATAACATTAATGCTTATTTAAGCGTGTTTGCCCGTGTGACAGGCTTCTGGCAAGGCAAGTACAATACAATTTCAGGAACTCCCGGCAGTCGCCGTGCCGGTCTCGTAGGGGTGACACTGAGATTCTGAGCATGCTCTTCCCCATAATACAATAAGCGCCCATAACTTAATGGCTATGGGCGCTTATTGTGTCTCTATCAGGATAGAACGGTTACGATTGGGTTTCGGGAGCCTGACGGCCGCGAGTGCTGCGATAGTTATCGCGTTCNATNTCATCCTCAGGTTCCTCAAGCGGGGTTGCATGGTCGAGGATGAAGCTCAGGTACTTGATGGTGAGACCGCGGGAGAGCCACTGGCGCTCGTAGTGAGTCTTGATGTCAAGAATATCGCTCACCTGGCCGCTGTTGTAAAGGTCATCAGTATCNGTAATCTTAGCGAGCTTGTTGAGCTCTACCATGAGGCGGGTGTAAGTGTAGAGGAAGGGGCTGTCAGTCTTGAGGTGGATAGTACCGCCGTCTTTNAGCACCTGTCGATACACTTCCATGAAGCGGGTAGAGGTGAGACGCTTNCGCACCTTCTTCATCTGAGGNTCAGGGAANGTAATCCAAATTTCGGAAACCTCGCCTGGAGCGAAGAAGGAAGTGAGCAGTTCGATGGATGTGCGCAGGAAAGCTACGTTCTCCATGCCTGAATCAAAAGCATCGCGGGCACCGGTGTACATGCGGGCACCCTTGATGTCGATTCCAATGAAGTTCTTGCCAGGGAAACGGCGTGCGAGNCCCACGGTGTATTCACCCTTGCCGCAACCCAGNTCGAGCACGATGGGATTGTCGTTGTGAAAGAACTCGCTGTGCCACTTGCCTTTGAGCGGGAAAGGCTCNCGTTCAAGGCGTGCAAAAGGATACTGGAGCACGAGTGGAATCTGCTCCATCTCGGCAAACTTGCGTAATTTATTTTTACCCATTCTGATAATTAAACGTGGGGGAGTTTATCCATAAGAGCTTTTAACTTAGCTTCATAAGCGTCCCAGTCGGTGATGGGACGCTGGGCGACGCCGCTCTCCATTGCGCCGCGGGCAACGGCNGGNGCAACCGAGGTGAGCAAGCGGGGATCGAAGGGAGTGGGGAGAATGTAGCTGCGACCAAACTCAAG
The DNA here is from genome assembly GCA_014800105.1 of Bacteroidales bacterium. Classification (GTDB taxonomy): domain Bacteria; phylum Bacteroidota; class Bacteroidia; order Bacteroidales; family Muribaculaceae; genus JAAVFS01. The sequence goes on from JAAVGQ010000035.1 coordinate 25,579, forward strand.
ATTTTCATTGCCGTAAGCCTTCTTCACAACCTCGGGAACCGGCTGCTTGGCAAGNTCGGCGATAGCCTTCACTGCTGCNAGCTTCATCTCTTCATTGATAGCNGTTGCGCCACAGTCAAGAGCGCCGCGGAAAATNTAGGGGAAGCCGAGGACATTGTTAATCTGGTTGGGGTAATCTGAGCGGCCGGTGGCGAAGATCAGGTCGGGGCGGGTAGCCATTGCTACATCGTAGGCAATCTCGGGGTCAGGGTTAGCGAGCGCAAACACGATGGGGTTGGGTGCCATTGACTTGACCATCTCGGGTGTAACAACATCCTTCACTGATAGACCCANGAAGACGTCAGCGTCAACCATAGCCTCGGCAAGNGTGGTNATGTTGCGGTCAGTGGCAAATTCGCGCTTCTGCTCGTTGAGGTTCTCGCGTGACTTAGTGATGACGCCTTTACTGTCACACATCACGATGTTCTCCTTCTTGAGTCCGAGCTCAACATAGAGCCGGGTACATGAAACGGCAGCAGCGCCGGCGCCGTTGACAACGAGTTTCACATCCTCGATTTTCTTGCCGGCAAGTTCAAGAGCGTTGATGAGGCCTGCTCCGGTGATGATAGCNGTTCCGTGCTGGTCGTCGTGCATCACGGGGATATCACATTCCTCCTTGAGCCGGCGTTCGATTTCAAAACACTCGGGAGCCTTGATGTCCTCAAGNTTTATGCCGCCGAAGGTCTTGGAGATAGCCTTGACTGCGGCGATGAACTTCTCGGGATCTTTCTCGTCGACTTCTATATCAAAGCAGTCAAGACCGGCAAAAACCTTGAAAAGTAAAGCCTTGCCCTCCATTACAGGCTTGCCTGCGAGTGGACCTATGTTACCGAGCCCCAGCACGGCAGTGCCGTTAGAGATTACGGCCACGAGGTTGCCCTTGTTGGTGTACTTGAACACGTCAGCTTGNTTATCCTTGATTTCGAGGCAGGGAAATGCAACGCCGGGAGAGTAGGCGAGGGCGAGGTCCTGTTGAGATGAATAGGGCTTGGTGGGTAAAACTTCAATCTTTCCGGGCTGTGGATATTCGTGGTAATCCAAAGCCATTTCTTTCATTTGCTTGGTCATGACTAAATACTTTTTACAATCTTAATTTATGTGTACCTACTTTGAATAACAAAAATAATGGTTTTTTGTTAAATTATAATGTCATTGAGTAACATTTCTACTCATTTTTAAAAACTTTTTTGTAATTTCGCCCTCGTATGACATCAATCGCCGACATACAACATGAAATTAAGCCCGAGCTTACACTCCTCAACGAGCGTATAGCTCAGCGTCTGCATTCGTCCAATCAGTTGATGAACACGGTGATAGAGAATTATCTCAAGGTTAAGGGCAAGCAGATTCGCCCTATCCTTGTCATGCTATCAGCCCGTCTGCTCGGAACTGTCAACGAGCGTGTAATCGCATCAGCCGCCGCCGTTGAGCTCTTGCACAATGCGTCGCTCATCCATGATGATGTGGTCGACGATACCCGCACTCGCCGTGGCGTTACCACAATCAATGGCCTGTGGGATAATCATGTCGCTGTCCTCGTGGGTGATTTCTTCGTCTCAGCCGCCCTTCAGGAGGCTATCGCAACGGGCGATTCCCGGGCTATAGAGTCCATAGCCAATCTTGGTAAACTGTTGTCACTGGGCGAGATTGATCAGATTTACAATGCCCGTTATCATTGCCTCAGCGAGGATGCTTACCTCGGTGTTATCAACCGCAAGACGGCGTCGCTGTTCGTGGCATGTGTCGAAATGGGTGCCTATGCCGTGGATGCTGATGTAGCATCAATCGGTCACCTGCGCAAGTTTGCCGAGCTACTTGGTCTATGTTTCCAGATTAAAGATGATATCTTTGACTATTTTGATGACGAAAAGATAGGCAAGCCCACCGGCAATGACCTTCGCGAAGGAAAGATTACCCTCCCGCTCCTGCATGCTCTCCTCGAGAATCCCGGCTCTCCTATGCGTGAGCTCGCGATGAAAGACCAGCTTGACGAGCAGGAAATTCTCACATTAATCAATTATGCCAAGGAGTGCAACGGCATTGAATATTCTTACGATTACATGCAACGCCTCTATCGTCAGGCCGTCAAGGAACTTGACTATTTACCCGCCGGTCCCGGCCGTGATGCTTTTGACGCGCTCTTCCGTTATGTAATCTCGCGCGAATCCTGATTATTATCCCGTCTTCGCATTTAATCCATTTCGGTCCTTTTTTTTCATAGGGCACAGAGTGTTGTGGAGCGAAATTTCTACATTTAAATGGACACCGGACGGTTCAACGTAACAGTACTGTTAAAGTGTGTTAATGTTGAGAAAGTGTAGATAAATTAACTCAATTTTCCTTTATAATATCTAAGTTTATTTAATACCTTTGTAACCGATTTGATAAAACTGTATCGCAATTTCTATTTTGTAAACCTAATGTATTGGAAATCATATAGATAGCGATTGGG
>JAAVGQ010000036.1 GCA_014800105.1 Bacteroidales bacterium
GGGCCATGAGTAGAGCAAATTGCAGCAATCTCGAAGCCTTCAAGTTTAGCAATAGCTTTCTGCACGAACGCGCCGTATTTACCGACAATGTTTGAATAATAGCGAATCATTTCAGGCCAATAACGGTCAAGATTCATATCACTATCAATCACAGCTCCGTTAAGGGCACCGAAGCAGCCGAAAGCATCCCCGCTGAAAAGAATCTTTTCCTCGGGCATATAGGTAACCATAGTTTCGGGCCAATGAACCATGGGAGTAAATGCAAATTTCAGCGTACAATCACTTCCGAGTGAGAGAGTTTCACCATCTTTTACTGCAATTGTGTCTTCAGTAATTCCATAATAACCATTGACCATCGTTAAAGTTTGACTATTCCCAACTATTTTAATAGCTGGAAATGCAGCCTTAAGCATACTGATAGCCCCGGAATGGTCAGGTTCCATGTGATTAATTACCAGATAGTCAGGCTGTCGGTCTCCCAGGATATGTCGAACGTGTTCGATATGTTCAAGAGCGTAATCAGCACTCACGCCGTCAATAATAGCGACTTTCTCGTTACCTTCAATAAGATAGGAATTGTAGCTGACTCCGTAAGGTAGAGGCCACATAGCTTCAAAACGTGTAGTGGTGCGGTCGTTAACACCTATATAATAAACGTGATTAGTTATCTTTTCAAGTCTCATAATGATTCAATTTTGACTACATAGTTAACAATGAAATCGGATATGTCATATCAATTTTCAGCGGGTCCTATACATCTCTTCATAGTAGCGTTTATAATCACCCGAGGTGATATTATCCATCCAGTCCCGGTTGTCAAGATACCACCGCACGGTCTTTTCAATTCCTTCCTCAAACCGGAGTGATGGTTCCCAGCCAAGTTCGCTCTGAAGTTTACGGCTATCTATCGCATAACGCATATCATGACCCGGACGGTCAGTGACGAATGTAATGAGGTTCTCACTTTGACCTTCAGGATTTCCAAGCAGTCGATCTACTGTTTTTATTATGACCTTTATAAGGTCTATATTTTTCCACTCGTTGAAACCACCGATATTATATGTCTCGGCTATCTTACCTTCGTGGAATATTAAGTCAATCGCGCGGGCGTGGTCTTCAACATACAGCCAGTCACGCACGTTTTCTCCCTTTCCATAAACGGGAAGTGATTTGCCTTGCGTGATGTTGTTGATGAAAAGCGGAATGAGTTTTTCAGGAAACTGATAAGGCCCATAGTTATTAGAGCAGTTTGTCACGATTGTAGGCATTCCGTAGGTATCATGGTAAGCTCTCACGAAATGGTCGCTTGAAGCCTTGGATGCCGAGTAGGGAGAGTGGGGGGTATACTTTGTGGTTTCGAGGAAAAACTCGGTTCCATAAGCCATGTCATCATTGCTTGAAGCCTTAGTTGAGAATGGAGCTGGAACACCTTCAGGATGAGTCAGCTCAAGCGCCCCATAAACCTCATCAGTCGAGATATGGTAAAATAGATTGCGTCCTTTAGGCTGTTTGAGGGATTTTTCCCGGGATTCTTCCCAGTACTCTTTAGCAGCCTGGAGCAGTGCGAGAGTTCCCATTACATTTGTGCGGGCAAAGGTAAACGGATCCTTGATTGAACGGTCTACGTGACTCTCTGCAGCAAGATGAATGATACCGTCAATCTCATAGGTTCTAATGATGCGACGCATCTCATCAAGGTCAGAGATGTCAGCTTTGACAAAAGTATAGTTCGGCTTATCTTCTACATCTTTGAGATTAGCGAGATTTCCGGCATAAGTAAGTTTATCGAGATTGACAATGTGATATTCAGGATATTTATTGACAAATAACCTAACGACATGTGACCCGATAAATCCGGCTCCACCGGTAATAAGAATGCTTCTGGAAAAATTCATAATCAGTTTTCAAATGGTGAGAGAAAGTCTTGAAGTAGAGGATGATTCTTATCTTTTTCAGAGAGGATAGCATCTTCTAATGCAATGCCCCAATCAATTCCAAGCGATGTATCAAGTATAGATATTCCTCCGTCAGCTTCCGGGCAGTAAAAGTTGTCGCATTTATAATGGAATACCGCAATGTCGCTCAACACTGCAAAGCCGTGAGCAAATCCGCGTGGAATGAAAAATTGACGGTGATTGTCCTCCGTCAACAGGCAACTTACGTGCTTGCCATAAGTGGGAGAGTCTTTACGTAAATCAACAGCTACGTCAAGGACCTGTCCTTGTACACAGCGAACAAGTTTGGCTTGGGCATGAGGTGGCCGCTGAAAATGCAGGCCACGCATAACACCACGGCTTGAACAGGACTCGTTATCCTGTACAAAGTCAACCGGAGCCACCTCGTTGTCAAAAACTTTTTTATTGTAGCTTTCGAGAAAATATCCTCGCGCATCTTTAAATACCCGGGGCTCGAGAATCACAACGCCTTCTATGTCAGTTTTAATTACTTTCATGTGAATAAAAAGATAGAAGTAAACGAACTTCAGTTACACAAATTTAGGGAAAAATTATAAATTAAAGATGCTCTAAAAGCTGTTTTATTTTAAACAAACGACTGTAAAAAATTAGTCCACGACAATGATGTCATGGACTAATCGATTTAATTATTTACTAACAGGGAAAATTTTACTTGTTTTCCTGAGCGGGTATATATCCGCTCAGCTCCATGCCTTCGCGCACTTCGTCCCAAAGACCGGCGTTGATAATGTGGCAAATGTCAAAAATCATAAGACCATCACTTTCTTTTACGTTCATTGCCATTGCCTCGGGAAGACGCTTGGCAGTGATGTGTCCCGGTTCAACGGGCTTGTCATAGAGCTGGTCAACAAGCAAGCCACCGAGGAACTTGTTGGGACCAAGAATGTCGCGGAGGTGGTGGCATGAGCCTTCGACACAATACCAGTCACCGGTGTGACCCTCGAAGTCAGTTTCGTTCCAGATGGGGTCAGGATTATTTTCGAAGTCTTCGATTGTAATATCAGTATAATAGTTACCGGTGATATACATATCGATGAGCTCGGCATAGCCGGTTTCCTTATATTTGTCATTAGCCCAAGAGAATTCCTTGGAAGGATCATACTGATTGCTTGCAAAGTTTACACCCACTTCGTAATATGAAGGGTACCAGGCACCTGAATATGTTGAAAATACAGTCTCAGGGTTGATGTCCTTAACCTCCTTGCGGGCACGGGCAAAGAAATCATGAATGTTCTTTGAACGCCAGTAAATCCAGTCGGTGAAGTATTCACCCTTGATGATACTGTCACGACCTGACTCTGTGCGAACAATCTTGAGAATATCATCAGGGAAAGTCTTAACGGGCTTACCGATGAACTTCTCAAATTCCGAGCGGGAAAGGTCTGAGAAATCAGCCATGATACCGTCGTAACGACCGCGGTCAATGATGAGACCGTCAACCTCAGGATACTTAGTGAGCATCTCTTTCATTACATTGATAATGTAATCCTGGTATTCGGGATTGATGGGGTTAACCATACCCCCGTATTTGTCACTGCGATGCTTGAGTTCGGTAATGGGTACAAGACCCTTTTCAGGATCCTGAACAATTGAAGCCCACTCAGGATGATCAGTGAAGATAAGACCTTTATCAAAGAAGTTGTGGCCGGCGCAGAAAACATTGAGTGAGAAAAGCACCTTCATGTCACGTTCCTTAGCCTTTTCGATGAAGTATCCGAGATAATCGAAGGTGGAGTCGGGGGGAGTGTCAATGCGCATACCGTGAAAACGGGGTGCAAGCTCGCTGTCATACATGAGTTCACCTGAGATGGGGCGAGCATCTACCGCAAGGTGTGTGAAACCAAGGTCAGCAAGCATGTCAACATACTTGTCAATTGTATCCTTGTGGTTGAAACGAGCATAGTTACCTTCTGCATCAATCCACATGAGGGCGGGTTTATCAGTTGGTTTAAACTCAGAAGCTTTCTTAGTGCTACAGCACGCAAGCGAAGCCATTACAGCTGCGCCAAGCAGTGATAATGAAAGTTTTCTCATTAGGAAAAAATATGATTTTAAATTATGTAAGTATTATTTAGATTCAAAGTTAATAAAAAATCTCTATTCTTAAGCAAAACTTTTTAAATATTTTTATTTAATGCTTGCTTGCGACGGAATTTAACAATATATTATGCAAAAGTTACCACAAAAATTACATGGATTTGTTGCAACAACTATTTAAGTGCTGAGGTGATATAAGAATAAATAACTGCTGAGATTGAAGCTATTATACTGGATGCCTTATTTTCTGTACCATGGAAATCACGGATAAAAACTGCCAATGCGTAATCTTGATTATCAGGTAACCGGAAGTATCCGATATCATTATGAGCAATTAACTCATTGCGTGAGTTGCGGTAACCGCTGCCGGTCTTGTGAGCAAAAAAGAGGTTGTTGTCATTGGATAATATCGCTCCGAGACGGTCACTTCCTGTAGTAACATGTAACAGTGCTTTTTGTAGAAATTCTTGGTTTTCTTGTAGGCACAATGAGTCCTTGAATACTTGCCTGATTAACAAGGCTGCTGATAAGGGTGAAGTGAAATTGTAGTATGATAGATCATGGTATTCTTTCATTTGTGATTCACTACAAGCGATGTTAAATGTAGAATCCTGAGCAATTGATTTTATGAATAAATTTGTCGAATCAGGAGATATTATTCTTTTGAACAGAATGTTGCTTGCATTATTATCACTGGATTCAATGGTGTATTTTAGTAGTTCCTTAACTGAAACGAAGAATTCTGACCCAGAATAATCTTTGAGCATAGGGCTCCAAGTATTTTCATCAATTTCACCTCGTTTGATAAGTAAAAGAGTATCAAGTGGAGTAGAGATGGCCTCGAGACTATGGATTGTCGCTATTGATTGATGTAGTTTAAATACGCTCATCATGGGAAACTGCACTCCATTGTTGAAGCATATCGTATCTTTATCTGATACAAAGGCAATACCGATTGTTCCAGGAGCATCATTAATAATTTTCAGGAGTTCTTGAGAAAGTTCATTTACTCCGTTAATTCCTTTTTCTCTGTGACAATTGCTACTTGTAATTAAAATGCATATAAAGACAAATAGAACAGCTGGTTTCATACATCTTAAATATAACTGATTAATCAATAGTTCTCACTAAAATGAATAAACTCTATGTACTCCATTAATAGTGCACATAGAGTTTATGATATTTCCTCAAAGTTATATTATTTGAAATTACTTTTTGAGTGAAGCGAGTGATTGTTTGATATTAGCTATTTTCATTTCAGCATCTTGCTGTTTCTTGCGTTCCATCTCAACAACCTTAGCGGGAGCNCCTGTAACAAACTTCTCGTTGCTGAGTTTTTTCATTACTGACGCAAGGAAGCCTTCGTTATAAGCAAGCTCTTTTTCGAGACGCTCAATCTCAGCCGCCACGTCAATGTTGTTTTCAAGTGGAATATTAAACTCAGTAGTACCAACGAGGAATGATGCTGAAGCAGGATTCTTCTCGGCATTAGTCTGTATATCTTCGAGAATAGCAAGCTTCCTGATGATAGCTTCAAAGGGAACGGTGTAGTCNCCAATGACTCTGAGCTGGAGCATGTCACGCATGGGGATGTTTTTTGAAGCTCTTACTGCACGAACGCCGGTTATGATTTCCTTGGCAGCGTCCATCTCGTCAAGACACGTCTGATTTACCTCGCTGGCANCCGGAGTGGGAGCATACATGATTGATTCTCCCTCGCGACGATCGTTAAGATGCTGCCACAATTCTTCTGTGATGAAGGGCATGAATGGATGGAGAAGACGAAGGAGGGCATCGAAGAAGTCCTTAGTCTGAGCAAGGGTTTCGTGAGAGATGGGCTGACCGTAAGCAGGCTTAATCATCTCAAGATACCATGAAGAGAACTCATCCCAGAAGAGTTTATAAATTGCCATGAGGGCTTCCGAGATACGGAATTTTTCCAGTGAATCGTTAACCTCAAGGATTGTCTCATTGAGTTTTTCCCGGAACCATTCAATAGCGATCTTATCTTCAGTTGTAGAAGGTTTATCACAAGTTTCCCAACCGCTGATGAGGCGGAATGCATTCCAAATCTTATTACAGAAGTTACGTCCCTGTTCACAAAGCTTGTCATCAAACATGATATCATTACCGGCAGGAGCGGAAAGCATCATTCCCATGCGAACGCCGTCAGCACCATAAGTAGCAATCAGTTCAAGAGGATCAGGTGAGTTTCCGAGAGATTTTGACATCTTACGGCCAATCTTGTCGCGAACGATACCNGTGAAGTAGACATTCTCGAAAGGCATTTTTCCGGTGTACTCGTAACCAGCCATAATCATGCGGGCAACCCAGAAGAAGATAATATCAGGTCCGGTAACGAGAGTTGAAGTGGGGTAGTAGTAATTGATTTCTTTGTTACCGGGATCAAGAATTCCGTTGAAGAGGGTAATGGGCCACAACCATGATGAGAACCAGGTGTCGAGAGCATCCTCGTCTTGACGAAGGTCTTCTATCTTGAGATCGATGCCTGATGCTTTGCGGGCTTTATCGAGCGCTTCCTCAATGGTGGGAGCAACTGCTACACAAGTTTCACCGTCAGCATTCTCGTAGTAGTAAGCAGGAATGCGATGACCCCACCACAGCTGGCGACTTATGCACCAGTCCTGGATATTTTCGAGCCACACACGGTAAGTGGTCTTATATTTTTCAGGAACGAACTTTATGTCATCGTTCATAACGGGATCGAGAGAAATCTCGGCAAAGTGCTTCATGCTAATGAACCACTGGAGAGAGAGACGGGGCTCGATAGCAACCTTTGTGCGTTCAGAATAACCCACCTTGTTGGTGTAGTCTTCAACTTTCTCCATGAGGCCTGCTTCAGTAAGGTCTTCAGCAATCTTCTTGCGGCAATCGAAACGATCCATTCCTGCATACTTACCACCGTTCTCGTTAATGGTAGCATCCGGATTAAAGATATCGATTGTTTCGAGATTGTGAGTCTTGCCCAGCATGTAGTCATTCTTGTCATGAGCGGGAGTAACCTTAAGACAACCCGTACCGAAGTCGATTTCTACGTAGCGGTCCTCAATGACAGGAATTTCACGGCCCACGAGAGGAACGATTACGCGCTTCCCCTTAAGCCACTCGTTCTTGGGGTCCTTGGGGTTGATACACATTGCTGTATCACCCATGATTGTTTCAGGGCGGGTGGTGGCAACAACGGCATAACGGCCTTCGGGGTCGTCAACGACATAGTAACGAAGATAGTAAAGCTTTGAGTGTTCTTCAACGTAGTTAACTTCGTCGTCAGAGATAGCCGTAAGGTTCCTGGGATCCCAGTTAACCATGCGCATTCCGCGATAGATTAGCCCTTTATCATAGAGGTCGCAGAAAACCTTTGTAACGCTCTCTGAACGTATTTCATCCATAGTGAAACCGGTGCGGTCCCAGTCGCATGAAGCACCGAGCTTGTGGAGCTGCTGCAGGATGATTCCGCCATGCTTTCGAGTCCATTCCCATGCATGTTCAAGGAATTGCTCGCGAGTGAGATCCGTTTTCTTGATACCTTCAGAAGCGAGCTTATTAATGACCTTAGTTTCTGTTGCAATTGACGCATGATCAGTGCCGGGAACCCAAAGAGCGTTATAGCCCTGCATTCTTGCGCGGCGCACAAGGATATCCTGAATTGTGTTGTTGAGCATGTGACCCATGTGAAGCACGCCGGTAACGTTTGGAGGCGGAATTACGATAGTGTAGGGTTCACGTGCGTCGGGTTCAGAGTGGAAAAGTTTGTGGTCAATCCAGTACTGGTACCACTTTTCTTCAACGTCAGCAGGATTATATTTGGGAGCTAAATTTTTCATCAGAGAAAATGGTTAGTTAAACAAGTATTTGTAACGTTCAAGTAATTCGTTGAATTTTGAGTTTTTACGCATGGGGGCCACTGAAACGACGCTATCATCGTAACGAGTCCAGTTATAATAGTCAGCATAGCCGTTTTCGAGTGAAGTCTCCATGCAGGCAAAAGCTTTCTCAACCATGTCAAGATGGCTGTATAGACATGCTGCATAATAGTTGAGCGAGCCGTCTACATCAACATTATCAT
>JAAVGQ010000097.1 GCA_014800105.1 Bacteroidales bacterium
AATGGCAATCGCAAGGAGACTTAAAGGGTTTATATTCATGATTATATAGTTAATTGGTCATTTACGGTGAGACGTAGGATTGAAGTTGTTTCAGGTGTCACGGCAAAATGCCGGGAGGCACGAATCCCTATAAGCCACAGCACTTTTCCATCAGCTTCCAGTACAAGAGCCTTTCGTCGTGCCGGAATACTGTAGTGTAAATCAGTGAATATGTCACTAAGCAGTTTACTACCTTTCATTCCCCATGGTTGTATTCTATCCCCGTTACGAGGATTCCTCACAACTAAGTCTTTACATTTACTCAAGGCATCATAATCAAAATAGGCAATTTTATTATCACGAGTGGGTCTGAATTCATCCCTGCTAATTAACTCGCCTGAAAAAAATGAATTTTCTGTGAGTATTTCGGAGAGTGCAAGCTTGCTGACGTCAGTCGCATCACTGTCTTGCTGCGTAGGTATAAGTAAGCCGTGGTCAAGTAGATAAGTGCTATTATTCCCGCTGAAGAGTAGTCCTGACTTGTGGCTACTATCAATAATATTATCAATGATAGTAGTATTGAATCCTTTATAATCAGGATAGTTCAGAATCTCGAAAAGTACTTCTTTAACAGGGTGATTACTATCAATAACTCCTTTGAGATTTATAATTCCGTCAGTTGAAACAAACTCATTAGTATAACCATTAATTGTAGCGTCTAAGAGTGTACGTTGGCTATCAAGCGCCGTAAGTGTTTTTATAAATCCACCGTCACAATCGGGAAAATATTTTTTTATGAGCGGCAGAATTTCATTACGCAAGGCATTTCGACGATAATCGCAGGATAGGTTGGATGAGTCAGTGACGTATGAGAGTCCACGGGCTGATAAGTAACTGAGGATTTCCTCTTTAGTACAGTTTAACAAAGGCCTCACAATATTCCCTCGTCGTGGTTTCATTGCTGCAAGCCCTTTTATTCCTGAGCCTCGCAACATATTGAGCATCAGAGTTTCNATATTATCTTCAAGATGATGCCCGACGGCGATTGAATCAAGCTTGTGTTTAGCCATAGCCTTATCAAAAGCCTTGTAGCGCATTTCGCGGCAAGCCATCTCAACCGATGTACCGGGATGAGCTAAACGATAAGTAGCAACNTCACAATGAATTACCTCAATTGGTACTCCTAAGCGTGACGCCGTTTCAATGGCATGCCTTTCATCACGGTTACTTTCCTCGCCTCTCAAACCGTAATTACAGTGAAAGGCGACACATCGATGACCCAGCTCAACGAGTGCAGCCAACAATGCAACCGAGTCGGCACCGCCGCTCAGCGCGACGAGTACCGACTCTTGCGTNTTCATCACCTTTGCTACTTCTACCAGTAGTCGAGAGGTATTCATAATTATATGTTTTGCAGCTTTTTGTGCATCTCAGCGGCAGCCTTTCGTCCGTCACCCATAGCAAGGATAACTGTTGCACCACCTCTCACGATGTCACCACCGGCAAAGATTGTGGGTATTGACGACTGCATGCTGTCATTTACGGCTATAGTGCCACGACGGGTAACCTCGAGCCCTTCGATATTGTCGGGAATCAGAGGATTCGGAGATACGCCGACGCTAACGATAACGAGGTCTACNGGCACTTCATCAATCGCACCTTCAACGGGGACAGGCGAGCGTCGACCTGATTCGTCAGGCTCTCCGAGTTCCATGCGCTGNACNNTCATTGCNCGNACNTTNCCGTTCTCGTCAGCGAGATATTCAATGGGATTATGGAGNGTGAGGAATGTNACNCCCTCTTCTTTAGCATGTTTAACTTCCTCGACACGGGCAGGCATCTCTTCCTCGCTGCGACGGTAAACGAGTAGAACCTCNTCGGCTCCCATGCGGCGTGCTGTTCTCACGGAGTCCATAGCTGTATTGCCGCCTCCTATAACTGCAACGCGTTTAACGATGGGCACCGGAGTTGCATATCCCGGAGTGCCTGCGTGCATCAGGTTAATGCGGGTTAAGTACTCGTTGGATGACATTACGTTAATATAGTTTTCTCCGGGGATACCCATGAAACGAGGGAGTCCNGCACCTGAAGCAACGAAGATTCCTTCAAAACCCATTTCAAGAAGTGTGTCGTAGCTCAGAGTTTTACCTATAATGCAGTCTTTCACCATCTTGACNCCAGCTTTTTCGAGCGCTTCAATTTCAATGTCNACTACGCGGTTGGGTAGGCGGAACTCNGGNATACCATATTTAAGNACGCCACCTATTTCGTGAAGAGCCTCGAACACTGTAACATCATAGCCCATTGCAGCCATAGCACCGGCAAACGAGAGTCCTGCGGGACCTGAACCTGCAACTGCAATTTTCCTGCCGTTTGACTCAACGGTTGTATCATTATCATNTGATTTATCNCGTTGATTCTCAGTATCGGCTGCAAAGCGTTCAAGATAGCCTATCGCTACGGGNGNTTTNTTCATCTTGTTGTAGATGCACTTTGACTCGCACTGGCGTTCCTGAGGACAAACACGGCCGCATACGGCCGGTAGAGCACTTGTCATTTTCAGTACTTTAGCNGCATCCCGGAAATGACGGCGCTCGATATTTTTTATAAACGAAGGAATATTGATGTTGACNGGACAGCCTGTAACACACTGTGGATCGGGGCAGTCGAGGCAACGGGTGGCCTCAAGTACAGCCATCTCGGTTGAAAGTCCCTGATTGACCTCATAGTTAGCGGTAANGCGGAATGAGGCAGGNAATTCAGGCATCCTGACGCGGGGGATAGATGTGCGTTGCTTGGCATTGAGACTCTGACGGAGGTCTTCTCTCCACTCTGAGTCGCGGTTTGTGAGTTGATTCATATATNATGATATAGCGTTGAGTGGATTAATTGTAGGACTTCAGGCGNAGGAGCATCTCATCGAAGTCAACCTTGTGAGCGTCAAATTCAGGGCCGTCGATACACACGAATCTCATCTTGCCGTCAACAGTTATGCGACAGGCTCCACACATGCCGGTGCCGTCAACCATGATGGTATTGAGAGAGCACATCGTGGGGATATTGTACTTCTGCGTCGTGAGCGCTACAAATTTCATCATTATTGCAGGACCGATGGTTACCACGAGGTCAACCGGTTCGCGTTCAATGACGCTTTCAACCCCGGCGGTAACCAGCCCCTTGGTTCCGTAAGATCCGTCATCAGTCATGATGATAACCTCGTCGCTGTATTCTCTTACTTGATTTTCAAGAATTATAAGATCCTTCGTGCGCGCTGCGAGCACCGAAATAACCTTGTTGCCCGCTTCCTTCATAGCCTTGACGATGGGGAGCAGGGGAGCTACACCCACACCGCCGCCGCTGCACACTACGGTCCCGTATTTCTTGATGTCAGTTGCACGTCCCAGTGGACCCACTACATCCTGGAAATAATCGCCAGGTTCCATGGCACACATGGCCTTTGTTGAGTCACCTACGGCTTGGATAACGAGAGTGATGGTCCCTTTGACCGGGTCAGCATCGGCAATCGTGAGTGGTATACGTTCACCGTGTGCATTATCAATCACAATTACGAAGTGGCCGGGACGGCGCGAAGCTGCAATCATTGGGGCCTCAACGACAAACTTTACGACATTGGCCGAGAAATTTTCTTTAGAAAGGATTTTATTCACAGTAGGATTAAAAATTTATAAACCTATTACCTATTCAAGTATTTGGAAAAACCGTTTCGTTATTTAAAGCGTTATCCTAACAACTAAAACAAGATAATATGAAGAGAAGTAATGATGATATCAAAGAAGTGAGAGATGAAATCGTAGTAGATAGCCGTGACGTTGAGCTGGCTCGTGAGATAGCAATGAAGAAGCATCCTCACGACGTGAGACTCGAGGAAACCATCCGCATTACTGACGACGAGACATTGACCTCACGCCCTCAATAAGATTACTGAGCGACATTTCCCAGCTCGATGATGGCGCCGGTAGCGGGGTCAAAGGTAACGTAGGCAGGTGACTTCTTGTCAATGAAAACGTTGGGTTTCAGTCCATATTTGATTCCGTATTGCGCCATGTCAATTGTCTCATCAGCAAGCGTGCGGTTATCAAACGATACGTTCACGTTCACTTTTCCCGGGATATTGTAGATGAATCCATCCTTGGGTATCTCAATTACCTGCCCCTTGGCATTTACCGGCATTTCAGGGCGCTCGGTAACATTAAGAGAAAGGTAGACGGGGACACCTGAGAGATCGTCAGTAGCCACGAGACCCTGGGTAGGTGACACGCGCGCGATCACGCGTCGTGTCTCGATGTCACGGGTGCCGTCAGGAGTATAGGAAATTGTGTTTACATTAGTCCATGTCTGGGTTGTGCCTGTGAACATAGCCATGAGGGCAGCTTCCTGGGCATTTATTGTGTTCAGGATAAGCTCCATCGCTTTGCCGTCAGGCGGCATCTGGTCAGCCTGTCCGGTTATGAGGTCATTGCGGCTCTGTCGCAGTGCGAAGATTTGTGCGGCAACCAGTTCAGCTCGCTTTGCGGTTGACTGGCTCTGCATTATTTCCTCACTAAGTGCCTGGCGGGCAGCCTGGCCTTCAAGGGCCGTGGGGGCTGCGGGCACGGCTACAGGCATCTCAGGCTTGTTAGGTTCATAGAGGTTCTCAGTGTTTACGGCAAGAGGGAAACCTGACGGGTCAAGCATCATGAACGGAGCTTTTCCTGCTTTGAAGTCAAGAAGGTAAGCCTGGTCAGGCGCGCTCACGCCATGAGTTGAGATGACTACACTCTTGACCGTGGCGCTGGCTGATTCCTTAGTGATGGGATCAGAGATATTAAAATAGCGACGGGCATATTTGTAAAGCTCTCCCGGCTTTTTAACTGTAAACTCAGTTTCGATAGTAATATCAATGGCTGTGTTGGGCAGGTTATAGGCAATACCTGTTTCGCCGGCCTTTCCTCCTGAAACTTTTTGAACAGTCTGGGCGTTGCCGTTCACGGGATTCATGAACATAAATCCTGAGATCGCTGCAGCGCTGAATATTGCTGATAGTTTAAACATACTCGTTTACGGTAGTATATAGTTTTGTTTATTTCATTGAGTTTTGAGCACAAGAGAGTTACATCTTGTGTTTCATGATAGTCATGATGGCTTTACCCACGTTGGCGGCGATGTCTGAGGCTGTCACGCCATATTCGCCATGCTCCCTGGCTGCCATTTCGCCGGCAATTCCATGGATGAATACTCCCATCATTGATGCCTGTTCAGGTTTATAGCCTTGAGCCATGAGAGCCAGGATGATACCGGTGAGTACATCGCCTGAACCGGGTGTGGCCATTGCGGGCGTACCTGATGAGTTATAGCACACGATGCCGTCAGGACGCACGGTCACGGTGTAGTGTCCCTTGAGCACGATGATAATATTGTAGAATTTAGAGACTTCCAGCGCTTTAGCCAGTCGCAGCTCGCTGTTGGGGTTCTGACCAAAGAGACGGTCAAACTCGCCCACGTGGGGAGTTATAATCGACAGCACCGGGATGCTGTTGAGCAGGGTGGGACGGCGCGCTATACAGTTAAGGGCGTCAGCATCGAGAATCACCGGTGAGGTGCGGGTGAGCAGGAAGTTGCCGAGCGCGTCGAGGGTTGAATCGTTGGTGCCAAGGCCGGGACCAATTGCGACGGCATCAAAAGGCATGTCGGGTGTTAATTCCGAGATGAAGTAATCGCCCTTGTTGTACTTGAAAATAGCTTCTGGAACAGCGGTCTGTAGAACTTCATAGCAGCACTTCGGAGCTTCAACCGTGAGCCTGCCCACGCCGGCACGCAATGCACCGCGAGCTCCCAGGATGGCTGCACCGGTCATTCCGTAACAGCCTCCCACGAGGAGCCCCGAGCCGTAGTCAGCTTTGGAAGAGTGGAGTGGACGACGACGCAACAGGAGTTTGATTTCCTCAGTCTCAATGAGATGATGTTTTACTGCGTTAACGGGAATACTCTTGTCGTCAAGACCTATGTCGATGATTTTCCATTCACCCACGAGCTCGGCGTTGTCAGGATTGAAGAAGGCAATGCGGGGCATCTGGATAGCGAGGGTGAGATCAGCGTGAATGATGTCACGGTTAACTGCGAGCGGATTGGAATCACCCATCATGCCGGTGGGAACATCGATTGATACAACCGTTGCGCCCGAGTCGTTGATGTACTGGATGAGAGTGACGAAACCTCGTTTAAGAGGGTCCTTGAGTTCGAGACCGAACAGACCGTCGACAACGAGATATTCTGACGTCAGCTTGGGGAACGAGAATACGCTGACGATTTCATTGAAATAAATATTTTCAGCTTCCAGTGCGAGAAGCGCATCGCGGTAAGCTTCACACTCAGGAGAGAGTGACTTTCCACCTATGTTGAAGAGATATACCTCAGGGCTGAATTTGTGTTCAGCGAGTCTACGTGCCACTCCCAGGGCAATTGCACCGTTATAGTCATTGCCGGCAAAGATTGCAAGAGGCTTGCCGGGGAGCCATCGAGCCTCTATTTCAAAAGCAACCCCTTCAGCAATACGTTCAATGAGCTCGAGGTTGGTTACGTTGCCGTTTTCGAGGGTAAAGCGTTGAATTTCTTGTATTTGTGGAGTAGTATATAGTTTCATCGGGAATAGTATGAACGGTAGTGCTCACTTTTCCACAAAATTAACTAATTTTTTTGACTACGAATAATTAAAGAGTCCTTTTTCAGCGTTGCGAATGATAAAATTTGTCAAAGAAATTGACAATCGTTTTTCTTCCATCCCCTTGGTTGCGATGTTTCGTCATAACTTGAAATTGATGGCCATGATTCCGTTGTTGCGGGCGCCGATGTAACCTGGTATCGTGGTGGTGCCGCGGGTGATGTCAGATGCACAGAACGGCAGTCCCACGCAAAGCGAGTGTATCGTTATGCAGTCACCGTCCATTAGCTTGATATTACGCGCGTCCTTGACCTCAAAGCGGTGATCGCCAAGATATTCGAGCGTGCACCCTTTGTCCTTGTACCATTCAACCATTAGCGTATCGCCTTCCCTGAGGGAATCAGCATACACGAGGGAGTTGCACAGATATTCTGAAATGTCGTTCTCATCAATTATGTCGTTTTCTTTCAGAAAGGTATTCCAGTCGTTGTATCCGTTAAAGCGGCACAATTGGTTCAAGGTGTTGGGTGACGGGAAACTGTTGTAGTTGACATATCCCCAGATGCGTTTGAGCGATGACACGCTGATAGTGGTGTCGTTCTTCTTTTTTATGAGCAGGTTAAGAATGTTGAAGTCGGTGGGTGTGCGCGGAGTGAACCCTATTGTTTTNTTNGTGATGTTTATCAGTTTATTGAGTGCGACATTCTTTTCCATAATTCATTGTTNTTAAGGGTTAAATCATTCCACGGGTGTGGGCGAGAAACAAAGTCAGCGCTGCAAGGGCGCCGGCCATGATTACCAGCAATTTCGTTAATCGGGGCGAGTCAATGTTGAACAGAGAGTTTGAAACTGAGGTATATGGCTCNGTNGGTATTNTTAGTGTTGAAAGCGACTGAGGGCGTTTGGCAGGATTTNCAACCGTACATTGCTCGGCAATCTTTCGNAACTGCGGGTCATTGCCTATAGTCGCAAGCCGTTTCACAATGAGCCCGAATGAGTATATATCGCTCGTGACTGATGGGCGTGCCTGTGGTTCAAACAGCTCCGGTGCCATATAGTTTTTCGTGCCGGCNGGATCTTTAAGAATCAGGTAAGATTCACTGTCGGCCAGGCTCATATCAATCAGCTTAACATCGTTTCCAGTATAGGTTATCAGGATATTACCCGGCTTCAGGTCGCGGTGAATTATTTGGCGGGAGTGNAGGTAGCTTAGAGCTGCGGCAAGCTGAGATGCAACCCGGTGAGCGTTTGATGTATTAATGCGACCTTCTTTNATTGCCTTGTCGAGGGTGATACCGTCAATATATTCAAGCACGATTACTCGGCCAATANCCGGAATTTCCTCGAATCCTACCGTGCGCCTTATGCAGGGCTGGTCAATAGAGATTCCTATTTCAAATTCCTTCCTCAATACAAGATTATAGACGGGATCGTTCCTGTAATCTTCCTTCAGTCCTTTGAGGATATAACGCTTGCCATATCTCACGGCGGTATACAGCACCATGGGGCCTGACGGNGATTCATACATCATGCTGATGTTGCTGTAGCTTTCATTGAGATACTCACTGAAATCAGTCCTTCTGCATGAGGGNTGTGACGCCACGTAACTTGACTCGTCAGGAGCGTCGTCGTTTTCGGTATTATTTTGTATGTGAGAAGTCATTTCAAAAGCCAATTATTTTCGAGAATTTACCCCACTGGCGGTGCAACCGGTAACGGTCTCTTGATTCAGCGGGCACGTGGAGGATGCAATCCTCGGTCAAGTTATAGTCGTGNCAGGTAAAAGCATCAGTGGTGGCGAACGGTGGATCGGTAGCCAGGATATATAGATTCNCTAACCTGCTCCCGTCGAGCGCATAGTCACCGATGAANTGTATTTCTTTACCGGCGGTGAGGCTCTTCAGGTTAGTGCAGTTTTGGAAGGTTCCGGCCTGGAGATTTTTGAGATTGTCAGGTAACGTAATATCTTCAAGCAGCGAGCCGGCAAAAGCACCACGCTCAATCACGGTAACTGATGGTGGTATAATCAGCGAGGTAACTGACGTTTCGCTAAACGCGTTCGAGGCAATGGTTGTTAAAGTAGAGGGGAGCGTAAAATTCCCGCTTTTGCCACGCGGAAACCATATAATGGAAGTCATGCTCTTGTTGAAAAGCACGCCTTCATGGCATGCAAAAGTATCGTTGGCATCTGAAACATCAATCNGTTTCAGTGTGGNGCATCCTGCTGAGGGTTTAAGCTCTATAATCCCTGCCCCAATCGTGAGCGTTTCCAGTCCCGTGCAGTCGCGCAAGGCATCCTGCATCATCACTTTAGCTGATGACGGGAGCTGAATTTTTCGTAGTGAAGNACAATTTGTAAACANCCCGGTACCGATAGTCTCGTCCTGTGTAAATCGGGAGCCGTCGTATGCTTCACCCCCCTCTACAATGTCAACCCCCGTGATGTCGAGGTGAGTTATAGTAGTCGATGGACCAAGCATCAGTCTCAGGAACTTGAAGTCAGTCCCGTTCATGGGACCGGCAATCGAGAGGGTAGGTTGTGTAAAAGGAATATCGCCGAAAAGGTTTCTCATGGCACCTGCTTCAGTCAGCACTACGGCATCCTGNGTTGTGTAGTCAACTCCATCAGCAAGCTTGATTCCTAAAGAGTTTGAAGCAAATGTTGTGAGAGTATAGTCGCAGTTAGGTGAAAGTCCGGTGATATTTAGCCTTGCAACGCCCTCTTTGAGNNATTCTTTTTCTACGGAATAGCTTGTTGCAGTGCCGGTTGATTTGTTTTTTACCTCACATCCTGCCGTAAGAATCGGTTCGCCGCCATCTTCCGGAATNTCAAACTCGATGATAACGCCNGTGGGACCGGTGGAAAGCAATTGAGCTCCCATCACNGTGGGTAGATTGTTGGGAACGGTGGTGAANGTTTTCCGGGGTGTGTTTATTATTGCTTTACCGGCTGNNCCCTNTACGTAGAAAATATAAGATGTGCCGGCTGCGAGCCCTGATAGTTTTACTGNGATGATTCCTGAAGGATCGTTAATTGCATCAGTTCTATTGAAGGAGCCGGCGTTCTCGGGAGCATACATGAAAACCAGGCTTGACAGCTTCCCGGTGCCATGGTTAGTGATTTCAGCCATGAGGGTAACCTCATTNCGGGTAATTTCAGTAGCGTCAAGCAGGGTGATTGTTGGTTCAAGGTTCATGGGGTCATCAGCACCGGTGCATCCCGGGAGTACCCAAGCCGGGAGCAAGGCGATAACCGCTATTAATGTATTTAATAAACCTTGTCTCATTATTAAGCCGTTAAAAATTTATACCAACGCCAATCGAGCCAAACCATTGTTTTCCCTTGACGGTGCTGACTGAGGCCCTTATGGCCACTCTTTTAATCCGGGCCATGGCTCCGGCCTCAATGCTCACTCCGCTGTAAGAGTAGTGGCGGTTGCGCAGGTAACCGCCTCCTTCTGAGGGCGCGAGCTCCCAGGCGATGGCATTCGAGCNATATCCCGCACCTTCAAAGATAGCAAAAAGATTGGACAACCTGTGCGTTGCTCCGGCATTAATCATGAAGAANCTGTGCCGTTTCTTACCTGAATAGAACGGGGTGCCGTTGTCAGTGACACCTTCTTTACTGCATGAACCTATGGTTGAACCTATTGAGCCGAAGTCAGTTGCNATATGNAGGAACCCGCCATGCCTTTTNGTTATGCTGAGGAAAACGTCAGGTGCAAGNGTCAGTGAGTTTCCGCCGGCAGTTATACCTGCAGTNGCTGTCATGACGAGCGGGTAAACACGTGCAGGAGGGGTTATCATGAGGGTATCAGTGTGAGTGATAATCAGCGTGTCACGGATGGTAGTGACTTTGACCGGAATTTCAGCANGTCGTTCAGCAGCCTGCATGGGCGGTTCAAGGGTAAGCTCGTAAGTCATGTGGCTCTCGATGCGTTCAGGAAACTGATAGTCGCGGAGGACACCCCATTGCGGGTGGCGGATGGTAATCTTTTTAGANCGTCGCGGAATATAGAGAAGGATTTCACCCACGTTGTCAACACGCTTTACTATGCCCAGCGGAGTGGAGAAAACAAAGTCNTGACTCCCCTGAACCTTGATAAGGGCGCAGTCATCTCCGTTAAGATCCTTGACGGGGTCGATGAATGCTGAGATGTCGTTGGAAAGNGTGCGGAAGTTACTGACGCTGAACTTCTGTGCATCAGCGTGAAGGAAGGTCAGCAACACGATAGCGATGAATGTGATAATATGCTGGTAACTGTTCCGGGCTTTCATCTCATTATATTATTGTAGATTGAAATCGCTCAATCCTATTATCTCGTCGGGATCAGTGACTGAGGTTGCCGGTTGCCAGGTGCGCACGTGTATTGTGGGCATCGAGCTGTTNCTGAAATCCCACAGGAGGAACAGGTAACCGTCATCGCTGTAAGAGTCTGATGTATAATGTTGGCGTAAAGTCACGCCATAGATACCGTCAAGTGACGGGTGGCGCATGATATGGAAATCAGAGAATTGTACTTCCAGCTTTTTGTTGGATTTAAAAATGCGGGAGAGACGGTCGATGTATTCATTCTTGGTGCGAATGCTGTAACGCACGTTGTCACCGGCCACGAGTGCGGGATTGCTTTTGCCGNTTGAAACGGTGTGTCCCACGATGATGAGAGCGTCATCGCTGAAAACCTGGCGCAGGAAATCAATGTCGCGGGTGGGGTAGGCACTCCTGAAGTGCTCGCAGTAATTGAGAATCTCGCGGCGACGGGCCGAGTCNCTCTCGGCAAGGTTTCCGCCTAAAATCTTGGCTGCTTCGATTGCAAATGGNTGNTCNGCCACCATCGAGNGCAGGTCAGCNNTCTTGTAGGTAGTGGAGGGCAATTCCTTGANAGCCTCGTTTACAGCTTTGACTGATGGCTCAAGCGATGCGGGAGTTGNCGGTGAAGGTGTCGATATAGATTCTTCAGCCGCCGCAGTTTCCTGCNTTACAGCCATGGTGGTGTCAGNAANNGCGGTTTTGCTTGCAGGCATGCTNGTAACCTCATCAAACGATATACCCACTTGAGCAGAAGGCTGCCTGAAAATCCAGGCAGCCAACACTCCAAGTGTGATACAAAGTAATAGTAAAGTTAGGTTTAAGAATCTAATCGAGTTTTTCATTAAGTCACCAAATACTATGCATTTAAAATAATGGATNAGTTCCAGCCGGCAATTTCACCGCCAATCTCAATCTTGAGCTGCTCGGGATTCTTGTCAAGTACCAGTGTCACGAGATGATGAACGCCCGGCTTGAAAAGGAACTTGCTCTCATACATGAATGAGACACCGTTAGCGATGATTTCAATAAGGGGAACACGGTTNTCCAGACGCTGTGGCACCAGGATNGCAGTGTAGTTGGTTGANTTTACACGGCAGGCGGTGATTGTCCTGGAGGTAGCCTTGGGTGCTTTTGTTGCAACACCTGCGGCCATGTCAATAGTTGCGTCGGGAACTGTGTTGTGGATTAGCACGGTAGCTTCCTCGGGAATCTCGCCCTCATAGTCTTCACCCTTCACCAGTCTCACGGTCAGCTTGCTGAGGATATGGCTGAATGTCATGTTGACAGGATTGGATGAGGGGGTGAGTTTCAAAGCGTTGGCATAGAGGAAGTCTGACTGCTCGTAGGCTGACAGGGCACCTCCCTGAGCGGGAACGGTCTGGTCAGTGCTCACGGTGAAGGGCATGTCAGTAATCGAATTGATTTCAGCCTGGTAAGGATAGTAAGCGTAGGCATTATACTGGCCTGCATCCCAGTAGAGCTGGCGGCCTGACGTCCAGTTGCTACCGTCGAATGTGAACATCTCGTTGTTAACGAGGTTTCCGGCTATTTCCAGCGGCAGGGCGGTTTCAGCAACATACATTCCCACCTTATCCCCCTTGAGGAACGAGGTCTCGGTGACGCGTGATTGTGAAGGAAGACTGAACGTGAAAGCCATTTTCATTTTTGAGTTATCAGCATCCATGCCGTTCTCAGGAAAATCCTGAGAACATGAGCACATAGCTGCTGCCAATAATGTAACGGCAAATGATGATATAATATTGTTATTCATTTTCATACTCTTGAGGGGTCTATTATTTGCGTGCTGATTTTTTCATTGAGTCCATAGGGCTACCCTTGTGGAACACGGGACCAAATCCCTGATTGCGTACAGAGGCTGTTGCGGGATTATCGACTGAGCGTGACTCCACTGAGTTAGTGCGCTTGTCGTTGGCAACGAAATCCTCAAAGCTGTATTCCTCGCCGGCATAACGCTTGATACGCTTCACGATGCTCTCGCGGCTAATTGTGCTGTAATAAGGAATGTCGTTGTTCATACAGCTGTTCTGCTCAGAGCGGAACACACCGCGGTTGTGCATGTAACCACCTTCAAATATATCGACAACGTCGCTGTAGCGGGGATCGAAAATCAAGTGACTCCAGCCCACTTCGTGCATCTTGCCGGTCAGTTCGAGATTATCATACCAGCCTAAAGATTTTGCCGCTCTGATGGCAACATCATGGCCGCAACAAGTACAATCACAGGCATCGATGAAGGCGTTGTGATAAATATATTCGTCACCAAGTTTACCGAATCCGTGACCACCGGCCTCGTGCTGCATCACACCACGGGAGTCCATAGGATAACCGTAATCGCTCTTGGGACAGAATGCTATAGCCGCGCCTGACTCCCACATTTGGCATATACCGCCGTAGTCAGTGCTGTTGGGAATGATAATGATCAGCGTCTGGTCAAGATTGGCAGTCGTTACTGTCGTGCAACCTTTCAATACGTATTCAAACACGTCGTCATAATCACATTTGAGACCCACTCCACCGGTATAGGTGGTGTTGAAGCGGTTGTAGCGGATTGTGTTGATTGAGCCTACGCCGGTTTCAGTTGACAGGGGGAAGGATGTATAGACATTGAAGTAATCACGGTAAGTGGTATATGGCTCGATACCGAAGAAGTGTTCTACGCCTTCCTTGATGTCCTTAAGGTAAGTACCTTCTGAGATTTCCTTAGCGTCATAACCGTCGCCGAGGAACACAAGGTTGATACCTCCGTTGTTACCCTTGGTCGCTTTCTGCAATGTCAGGAACTCATCTTCGCCATATTCGTAACCATACTGTGTAACGTGGCAGGTATGTGTGTAGTCTTTGCCTTTGAGTAGGAAGACGATGTCGCCTTCGCGAGCCTCAGTCTGTGAGCCACTCTTGATTGTCAGGGTCACCTCGTTCTTCTTGCTGCCTGATGTCTGGGAAAGTTCGCACCAGTCGGGTATCGAAGCAACTTCCCAGTCACCCTCGGCATCGATTACGAGAGTCTGCTTGTGCTCGGTGCTGAGCGCGCATGCTACAGAAGGACGGCACACAAGCTCGTGGTGAGCAGAAATGCGCTTGAAGTCACACCATCCGGGGGCTACCTGATACTGAGCGATTGCGGTTTCAGGCACTTCAACAACAAAGTTGTCTTTTGCAACACCATTGAAAGCACCCTCCTGTACGTAGGCAGGTATTGAAGCTTTGCATATTATCTTGCCTAAACCGTAGCAACCTTGGAATGCGCCGCCATCTTCATTGTAAGATTCTTCATAGCTGATACTTTCAAGAGACTCGGGAAGGATTACACCTTCAATACTACGACAATGAGCAAATG
>JAAVGQ010000098.1 GCA_014800105.1 Bacteroidales bacterium
TCGATGGCTTTGAGGAAGTTAAACCAATGGTGTTTGCCGGTGTATATCCTATCGAGACTGAGGATTTTGAAAATCTACGTGCATCACTGGAAAAACTTCAGCTCAATGACGCTTCACTCACGTTCCAACCTGAATCATCAGCAGCTCTCGGTTTTGGATTCCGTTGCGGATTCCTTGGACTTCTCCACATGGAGATTATCCAGGAGCGCCTGGGACGTGAATTTGACATGGATGTTATCACTACGGTTCCCAACGTATCATATCGTGTCTATGACAAGAAGGGTAACATGACTGAGGTTCACAACCCATCAGGACTTCCTGAACCAACTCTCATTGACCATATAGAAGAGCCTTACATACGTGCCTCAGTTATTACAGCTGCCGATTATATTGGTCCTATCATGACGTTGTGTCTGGGTAAACGCGGAGAACTTGTCAAGCAGGAATATATCTCAGGAAACCGCATCGAGTTGATTTTCGATATGCCCCTTGGTGAAATTGTAATTGACTTTTATGACCGCCTGAAGTCAATCTCAAAAGGGTACGCCTCGTTTGATTATCATCTTCACGATTTCAGAGAATCTAAACTGGTAAAGCTGGATATTCTTCTTAACGGCGAGAGCGTGGATGCGCTCTCAACTCTCACCCATGCTGATAATGCCGTTAACTTCGGTCGCAAAATGTGTGAGAAGCTTAAGGAGTTGATTCCCCGCCAGCAGTTCGATATAGCAATCCAGGCAGCTATCGGTGCAAAGATTATTGCTCGCGAGACTATTAAAGCCGTTCGTAAGGACGTGACTGCAAAGTGTTACGGTGGTGATATATCCCGTAAACGTAAACTTCTTGAGAAGCAAAAGAAGGGTAAGAAACGCATGAAGCAGATCGGTTCAGTGGAAGTACCACAGAAAGCTTTCCTTGCCGTGCTTAAACTTGACTAAATATCAGGTTGGATTCAATTCAATATTAACGGAGTGCCGTCTTAAAAGTCGGCACTCCGTTTTAAATTTCTATCGGTCAATAAATTATTTGTGTACATTTTTGTTAGAATGAAAGTAAAAATTTTAAAAATTTAGGTTTTGTAAACTATGTTCCAATATTCATTGTTTAATAAGTTAAATAGAATTTATCTTATTAAACGTATTATGGATAAAACAGCAGAACAACAGTCATCACATAGCGTGTTCTATGCAGCACGCCAGGCGTTACGTCGCCATGCATCAGGTGGTAATATATTGATAGCAGCGACTTTGCTTGCAATGATTATAGCTAATATTCCGGCTATCAATCAACATTACTTTTCATTCTGGGACCAGGAGGTGAGATTGCAGATAGGTTCATTCAATCTCTTCAGTCATGACGGGCATCCCATGACAATGCTTCAGTTTATAAATGATGCACTCATGGCGATTTTCTTTTTCACGATTGGTCTTGAAATCAAGCGAGAGGTGCTCGTGGGCGAACTTTCATCATTCAAGCAGGCGCTTCTACCTATTGTTGCTGCTATAGGTGGTATGATTTTCCCTGTGCTGATTTTCTTCGCTTTCAGTGCCGGGAGTGATTATTCTAACGGAGCGGCTATCCCTATGGCAACCGATATTGCCTTCTCGCTCGGCGTGCTCGCAATGCTTGGTTCCCGTGTTCCTATTTCGCTGAAAATCTTCCTCACTACACTTGCTGTTGTCGATGATATAGGTGGTATTATAGTAATTGCAGCGTTCTACTCAACTCACATCGATGCGATGCTACTCGTGTATGCCGCAATTCTATTAGGAGTACTTATGCTTGGTTCTTTCTTAAAGATTAAGAGTAAGATTTTCTATCTCACCATTGGTACGGTTGTATGGTTTCTTTTCCTTAATTCAGGTATTCATCCCACTATAGCCGGCGTGCTTGTAGCATTCTGTGTCCCNGCNACCCCGGTATTCGCACCTAAGAAATATATTAAAAAAATACGTTCGTCAATTGCCAAGTTCCGTGCGGAGGATGACGAGNTGTTGACGCGCAAGTCAATNCTTACTAAAGAGCAGATGAACTATCTGAAAGAAGTCGANTCAGCGTCCGATAAAGTTATCTCACCGCTTCAGGAACTTGAGGATTCACTTCATCCTCTCGTGAACTACTTCATNCTCCCGTTATTTGCATTNGCCAATGCGGGNATATTCCTGCTTGACATGGAGCCNGCATCAATCTTTGAAGGTATCTCGCTTGCAATTATCTGTGGTCTTGTAATAGGTAAGTTCATCGGTATTCTTTCATTCTCATGGATCACGATTAAACTTAAGCTTGCCCCCATGCCCGAGAAATCAAACTGGAAGATGCTTGGCTCGATAGCAATGCTTGGTGGTATCGGTTTCACGGTTTCATTGTTCATAGCCAACCTTTCATTCGGTTCAATGGGNGAGCATGGACTTGATTTGCTGAACAATGCCAAGCTTGGCATNGTGGTAGGGTCCGTTCTCGCCGGAGTTCTNGGTTTTGTCNTCCTACACTTCACGCTTCCNAAGCAAGCNGCTGATGCTGAGCCTGAAGAATAGCTCATTAACTGAAATTTATACAAAAGACATTATTTAATATGAAATATGGGTCTACGTTTGGTAGGCTCATATTTTTATGTTAATTTTGAATTCAAATGTGAATTAACACTTTTAATAATCGTGAAATTTATTTGAGTTTAACTAAAACTAATTTAAACTTTAATTGTTAATTTAATAAACGGGACAGCTCCCATACTATATTAATCGTATATGAAAAAATCCACAATCTGGCTTCTCACGATAATAATGGCAATAGTCTTTGCCGGCTTGCTCTATATGCAGATTATGTACATGGAGAGCATGATTAAGATGCGTGAGGACCAATTCAGTGAAGGAGTCATCCGCGGCTTGCATCGCGTNGCCCTTCATCTTGAACAGGATGAAACTCAGGAGTTCCTGAGCGACATCGCCATTAACGAGAAGACCCCGGTTGACTCAGTGATGCCTGACGGGAANATTTCTCATCTGAGCAGTCTGAATTACCGTTTCCTCACGTTCAGTGGTCTGGAGGGTAGTCTTACGATTACATCGGACATTGATAAAATTTATCAGCTCAAAAACGACCAGCGTTCATTCAGTAACCGTTACCGCACTACGCAGAANACAATTAAGGAACAGAACCGCCAGCGTACACGCCAGGATGCTTTCCAGGATTACTTTACTTACCAGAAAGGTTTGATGGATGAAGTAATTTTGAAAATCATGAGCCAGGCAACTTCGCGTCCCATTCAGGAGAGAGTAGACTCAGCTCGTCTACACGATTATCTCACGGCCGAGTTCTCCAACCATGGTATAGACCTGCCGTTTGAAATGGCACTTGTAAATCCTGATAATGTACCCGTATATAAGACTTCAGGATATGCACCAACTACATCAGACGTTCAGGGAAACATGTTCGTGAGACTTCTGTTCCCTAATGACTCTCCTGACAAGACCTACGCTGTTAAGGTCTACTTCCCCAAGAAGAGCGACTATATTCATCAGTCACTTGNCTTCATGGTGCCGGTTTTGATTATGACAATTATCCTGTTGATTTTCTTCATCTACATCATAGTTGTNGCATTCCGCCAGAAGAAACTAACTGAGATGAAGAATGACTTCATCAACAATATGACTCATGAGTTCAAAACACCCATTTCGACTATATCACTGGCAGCCCAGATGCTGAATGATGANTCAGTGAGAAAGTCTCCCGGAATGTTGCAGCACGCTGCCTCAATCATNAACGATGAGACAAAGCGCCTGAGATTNCAGGTTGAAAAGGTGCTCCAGATGTCAATGTTTGACAAGAAGAAAGCAACCGTGAGAGTACAGGAGGTTGATGCCAATGCGTGNATTAACAATATTGTAAATACTTTCAAGCTGAAAGTTGAACGTTACGGAGGAAGCATCACCCAGCAGCTGGATGCAGAGGATGCAATAGTAATGGTTGATGAGATGCATTTCACTAATGTCATTTTCAATCTTCTTGACAACGCGGTTAAATACCGTAAGGAAGACGTTCCACTGGAACTGAAGGTTGCAACCCGTGATGTAGATAACCACAAGCTTGAAATCACCGTGAGTGATAACGGTATAGGTATCAAGCGCGAGGATCTTAAAAAGATTTTTGANCGTTTCTACCGTGTACACACCGGCAACCGCCACGATGTAAAGGGGTTTGGTCTCGGGCTGGCTTACGTTAAGAAAATGATTGAAGTGCTNGGAGGNGANATTAAAGCTGAGAGCGAATTTAATATTGGAACAAAATTTATAATAATATTACCACTAACTAAAAATTGAACATTATGGAAGAAAGAATGAAAATTCTTCTGTGTGAAGATGATGANAATCTGGGCATGTTGCTCAGGGAATATCTCCAGGCTAAAGGATTCAGCGCTGACCTTTATGCTGACGGAGANAGTGGCTACAAAGCTTTCCTCAAAGGTAAATATGACATCTGTGTTCTTGACGTGATGATGCCTAAGAAGGATGGTTTTACCCTTGCTCAGGAAATCAGAACAGTAAACAGCGAGGTACCTATCATTTTCCTTACCGCCAAGTCTCTTAAGGAGGATATTCTCGACGGTTTCAAGATTGGTGCTGACGATTATATCACCAAGCCTTTCTCAATGGAGGAACTTGTGTTCCGTATTGAGGCAATNCTTCGCCGCGTGAAGGGCAAGAAGGGTAAGGAGGTTACCATGTACAAAATTGGTAAGTTCACTTTCGATACCCAGAAGCAGGTTCTCATGATTGGTGACAAGGTTACAAAACTTACAACCAAGGAATCAGAACTTCTGAGCCTTCTCTGCGCTCATGTTAACGAGATTCTTGAACGTAACTTTGCGCTCAAGACTATCTGGATTGATGACAACTACTTCAATGCTCGTTCTATGGATGTTTACATCACAAAACTTCGTAAGCATCTTAAGGATGATTCCACCATTGAAATCATCAANATTCACGGTAAAGGCTACAAGCTTATCGCTCCCGAGGCNGAGGAGGAATAATCNCTTTAGAGCTCAGTTATACATTAGTCCCTTGTATCTTATTTCGTTAAGATGCAAGGGATTCTGTTTTTGTATTAACACAATANTTTGTATATTTNCCGTCATAACAGAACTNATTATGCATTATGACATTTGCTATTAAGAAACTATTGGTAATTTTCATATTAATGTTTCCCTTCTTAATGCAAGGACAGTCACTTAATCTTGATGACGGTCCGGCAGNCTGGGAGNGTGGAATTAACTTTGGATTTAACCGCGATGGATATAGCACTGAGTTAAGACTTATATATTTCAAGACTCAGTATCTGGGTCTAAAGCTTGGCCTTGGAGTTGCAGGTGAGATTTGGGAACTTGAAGACTGGGTTGGCGATGATCCGATTTTAGATTACGGCTATGGTTATGACTATGAACGTGATTATGATTACGCNGTTCGCTTTGTGTGTAATCCNGCGATTGTTTTGAGAACACCCCGGCTTATTCACTGGAAACAGCAGGACGCCGGATTCTTTTTATTTGCNGAACCNGGACTTATAATGTCACCGGGCGCNAGTGGTAGCCGGGGAGCAAAATGGTTGCGGTGGAATGGNAAAGCCGGTATCAATATGCAGATAAACCAATTCATACTCACTGCCGGATACGAACTAACAAATTTTAGCCTGTACTCGGGCAGTCCTGAAAGTCACTGGGGATATCAGGTCAAGACTGATTACCTTACGCATACATTCTATATAGGCGGTGCGGTAAAATTTTAGTATTATTCTGTAGTGATA